>NZ_JBSFTC010000082.1:0-38416 GCF_053590415.1 Nonomuraea sp. NPDC003201 | reverse complement strand
CGCAGCGCGACCAGCACCCGCCCGCCGGGCGGGCGCTGCCGCACGACCTCGGCGGGGTCGCCGGCCAGCAGCGGCTCGTGCTCGAAGAACAGCTGCTCCTTGGTGGGGAAGTGGTTGAACACGGTCTTGGCCGACACGTCGGCCGCCTCGGCGACCTCGTTGACCGTGACCGCGTCGAACCCCCGCAGGGCGAACAGGCGCAGCGCCGCGTCCGCCATGGCGCGCCGGGTCTCGGCCTTCTTCCGCTCACGGCGGCCCTGCGGCTGCTGGCTCAGCATGCGGTGATATTACATCGGCATAATCCTTTCAGCCGCTGAACTTTTACGTCAGGACGCCTCCCGCCGGCGTGAACCTCCCGGGCTCGTTCACGGCAGCACGTGCCTCGCGGTGAAGCCCAGCACCCGCTCGGCGGCGCGCAGGTCGACCGGAACGGCGCGGCCGGGCATCGGCGCCCGCCGCTCGCTGCCGGGGTGGAACGCGGCCAGCAGTTCCTCGGTCGGCTCGGACATCAGCGTGTCGGGCGCGGCGACGGTGAGCACGTGGTGGCCCTGGATCGGGCGCGTGACCGCCAGCCAGGCCGCCCGCGCGGCGTCCCGGACGTCCAGGTAGCACCACAACTCCCTGGCTCCGGCGGCCCGGTCGGCGGCCCACTCCTCCGCCGTGCGCCGGAGCTTGTCCTCCGGCCCGCCCAGCCGGGGGAAGCGCAGCGCGACGGTCGTCATCCCGTGCCGGCGGCTCATCATGGCCGCCGTGAGCTCGTCCGCCTGCTTGGACAGCCCGTACGGGTCCTCGACCTGCAACGGGACGTCCTCGTCGACGGGCACGTAGGCCGGGTGCAGCACCCGGTCCGCCCGGGCCGGCCCCAGGACCGACATGCTGCTGGCGATGGCGGCACGCCGCACGCCCGCACGCCCGGCCTCCTCCAGCACCACGAACGTGGCCCTGGTGTTACCGCAGAAGACCTCCTCCGGCGTGCCCAGCACGGGCGCGGGGAGCGCAGCGAGGTGGATCACGGCGTCCACGTCGTCCAGCGCCTTCCGCACGATCCCCGGATCGCCCGCGCTGCCCACCACCATGCGATCGAGCGGCAAGCCACCGGGACCGCGCAGGTCCAGGCCCGTCACCGCCACCTGATGGCGCGCGAGGAGATCGAGGGTGGCCCGGCCGACGCTTCCCGCCGCCCCCGTCACCAGCACCCGCCGTGGAAAGCCGGTCATGTACTCCCCAACATGCAAACCGATTTGTGAGACGCAGCATGACGGACGAGGCCAGGAGCGTCAAGGTGGGTATAGCGACTGTAAGTTTCGCGTCAAGGAAGCGGATTCCGCCCGCCTGGCCCGAGGACAGCACCCACTGCGGCGACTCCGAAGTCGGCGGTAAGGAGGCCCGCCGCAACTCTCCGTTCGGCGGCCAGGCGGACGTGGGGACGATTCAATGCCACGGAGCCGACCGGCGCAAGACGATGGAGCGCTCCAGGAGCAAAATTGCGGATAAATGTTGATTTTTTACGGATCTTCATCGCCATCAACCATTCACCGACCGAAATGACATCTCCTTGACAGCCACATTACGGCGCGGTAAGCATCTCTATTGAGCCCATTTGTCGGCAAATCTCACTGCCAAAACGTCAAGCGCAACCTGGGGCAGCACCCCCAGCCCTACCAGCAAAGCGCGGTCGGCGCGCGCCTTGCCTGACGTCCCCCCGGTCAGGAAAGGAAGCCCATGTCTGCGTGGTCGAGGCTGCTCGTCGCGGCGTCGCTGGTGCTCACCAGCGCGGCGGCGATGGACATCCCTCCCGGCGACTATCAGCAGGTCCAGCTGGCCCTCGGGCCGGCCGAGCTAGGCGAGGCCATGTCCCTCGCGGTCCTGCCCGACAGGTCGGTCCTGCACACCGCCCGCGACGGCACGGTCCGCCACACCGATGCCTCCGGCGCTACCAAAGTGGCGGGCAAGCTCGATGTCTACACCCACGACGAGGAGGGGTTACAGGGCATAGCCGTCGATCCCGGCTTCGCCGGCAACCGCCTCGTCTACCTGTACTACTCCCCCAAGCTGAGCACTCCCGCCGGGGACGCCCCCGTGACCGGCACCGAGGCCGACTTCGCGCCCTGGAAGGGCCACCTCAACCTGTCGCGCTTCACCCTCAAGGCCGACAACACCCTCGACCTGGCCAGCGAGAAGGTCGTGCTCGAGGTGCCCAACGACCGGGGCCAGTGCTGCCATGTCGGCGGCGACATCGACTTCGACGGCGCCGGCAACCTCTACCTCACCACCGGCGACGACACCAACCCCTTCGAGTCCAGCGGCTACTCCCCGCTCGACGAGCGCACCGACCGCAACCCGCAGTTCGACGCGCAGCGCTCCTCGGGCAACACCAACGACCTGCGCGGCAAGCTGCTGCGCATCAAGCCGCAACCGGACGGGACCTACACCGTCCCGGCGGGCAACCTCTTCCCGCCCGGCACCGCCAGGACCCGGCCCGAGATCTACGCCATGGGGTTCCGCAACCCCTTCCGCATGTCGGTGGACAAGCCGACGGGCACGGTCTACCTGGGCGACTACGGCCCGGACGCGGGCGCCGCCGACTCCAACCGGGGCCCCGGCGGCCAGGTGGAGTTCGACCGCATCACCGCCCCGGGTAATTACGGCTGGCCGTACTGCACCGGGACGAACACCACCGCCGAGACCTACAACGAGTACACCTTCCCCAGCGGCCCGGCCGGCGCCAGGTACGACTGCGCGGGCGGGCCCGCGAACAACTCCTTCCGCAACACCGGGCTCGCCACGCTGCCGGCGGCCAGACCGAGCTGGATCAAATACGGCGACGCCGGCGCGCCGCCCGAGTTCGGCGGCGGCTCCGAGTCGCCCATGGGCGGCGACGTCTACCGCTACGACGCGAGCTCGACGTCGACGGTCAAGTTCCCGCAGTCCCTCGACGGCCGCTACTTCGCCATGGAGTTCGGCCGCCAGTGGATCAAGGCGATCGAGGTCAAGAGCGACGGCGCACCCGGCGTGATCGAGGACTTCCCCTGGGACGGCACGCAGATCATCGACTCGGAGTTCGGCCCGGACGGCGCCCTGTACGTGCTGGACTACGGCACCGGCGGCGGCAACCAGGCGCTGTACCGGATCGAGTACCTCGCCGGCGCCAACCGCAACCCCGTGGCCAAGGCCGCGGCCGACAAGACCTCCGGACAGGCGCCGCTGACCGTGGCCTTCTCCTCGGCCGGCAGTTCCGACCCCGAGGGCGGCGCGCTCACCTACGCGTGGAACTTCGGCGACGGCGCCACCTCCACGCAGGCCAACCCGACCCACACCTACAGCGCCAGCGGCACCTTCCGGCCGACCCTGACCGTACGTGACCCGCAGGGCCTGACCGGGACCGCCAGCCTGGTGATCACGGTCGGCAACACCGCGCCCACCGTGACGTTGACCACCCCGGTCGACGGCCGGCTCTTCTCCTACGGCCAGGCCGTGCCCTTCAAGGTCACCGTCACCGACCCCGAGGACGGCACCGTGGACTGCGCCGGCGTCAAGGTGACGTACCTGGTGGGCCACGACAGCCACACCCATGCGATCACCTCCAAGAACGGCTGCGAGGGATCGATCACCATCCCGGCGGACGGCGAGCACGACGCGGCGGCCAACCTCTACGGCGTCTTCGACGCCGAGTACACCGACAAGGGCGGGCTGACCGGCCACGGCGTCCGCACGCTGCAGCCGGCGCACCGGCAGGCCGAGCACTTCGGCGCCCAGCAGGGCATCCAGGTCGCCAACCACGGCGGGGCGGAGGGCGGCGCGACCGTCGGCTTCACCGACAACGGCGACTGGATCTCCTTCGAGCCCTACCTGCTGGCCGGGGTCACCAGGGTGACCGCCCGGGTCTCCTCCGGCGGCCCCGGCGGCACGGTCGAGGTGCGGGCGGGCTCCTCGACCGGGACGCTCCTGGGCACCCTCACCGTGTCCAACACCGGAGGCTGGGACTCCTTCACCGACGTCTCCGCGGCTCTGAGCAACGGCCCCAGCGGCACGACAAAGCTGTTCCTGGTCTTCAAGGGCGTGTCGGGGCAGGGCAACCTGTTCGATGTGGACGCCTTCACCTTCACCACCGGAGCGCCGCCCGGCACCACGGTCGAGGGCGAGTCGTACACCTCCGGCTCCGGGGTGCAGATCGCGAACCACACACCCGCCAGCGGCGGCCAGACGCTCGGCTTCATCGAGAACGGCGACTGGGCAGGCTACTCCGGCGTCACCACCACAGGCGCCAAGACCTTCTCCGCCCGCGTCTCCTCCGCAGGAGCGGGCGGCACCATCCAGATCCGCTCGGGATCGGCCACCGGCACCCTGCTCGGCTCGGTCGCCGTGCCCACCACCGGAGGCTGGGAGACCTTCCAGAACGTCTCCACCACCCTGACCGGCACCGCCACCGGACCACTCTTCCTGGTCTTCACCGGCGGCAGCGGCTTCCTCTTCGACATCGACACCTTCACTATCACCAGGTAGGCGGCGATGATTCACAAACTCCTCGGCCTCGTACTCGTCGCGGCGAGCCTGACCGCCGCCCCCTCGGACCCGGCCTACCAGGTGCTGGTCTTCTCCAAGACCGCCGGCTTCCGCCATGACGCGATCCCGGCGGGCATCCAGGCCATCCGCGATCTCGGCGGCGGCAACAACTTCACCGTGACCGCCACCGAGGACGGCGGAGCCTTCACCGGCGCCAACCTCGCGGGTTACAAGGCCGTCGTCTTCCTCAACACCACCGGCGACGTGCTCAACGACACCCAGCAGGCCGCCTTCCAGTCCTACGTCGACTCCGGCGGCGGATACGTGGGCGTGCACGCCGCCGCCGACACCGAGTACGGCTGGCCGTACTACGAGAAGCTGGCCGGCGCCTACTTCAGGAGCCACCCCGCCATCCAGCAGGCCACCGTACGCACCGAGAACCGCGGGCACCCGGCGACCGCCCACCTCGGCCCCACCTGGACGCGTACCGACGAGTGGTACAACTACCGCACCAACCCGCGCCCCTCCGTACGCGTGCTGCAGAACCTCAACGAGAGCACCTACAGCGGCGGCGACATGGGCGACCACCCCATCACGTGGTGCCACCCGCAGAGCCAGGGGCGCGCCTTCTACACCGGGCTCGGCCACACCGTGGAGTCGTACGCCGATCCCGCCTTCCGTAACGTGCTCCTCGGCGGCATCCGGTACGCGGCCGGGGTCGCCAAGGCCGACTGCCGGCCGGAGACCGGCTACACCTCGCTGTACGACGGCTCCACCAGCGGCTGGTCCCAGGCCGGCCCGGGCAGCTTCGCCAACGCCGACGCCACCCTGACCTCGCAGGGCGGGATGGGGCTGCTGTGGCACAGCGCCAAGGAGTTCGGCTCGTACTCGCTGAAGCTGGACTGGAAGCTGACCGGCGACAGCAACTCCGGGATCTTCGTCGGCTTCCCCGCCTCGTCCGATCCGCAGTCGGCCATCGACAACGGCTACGAGGTGCAGATCGACGCCACCGACACCCCGGACCGCACGACCGGGGCGATCTACGGCTTCAAGGCCGCCGACCAGGCCGCGCGCGACGCCGCGCTGAACCCGCCCGGCGAGTGGAACACCTACGAGCTGCTGGTGGAGGGCGAGCGGCTGCAGGTCCTCCTGAACGGTGTGAAGATCAACGACTTCACCAACACCGACCCGCGGCGCTCGCTGCTCCAGGGGTACGTCGGCATCCAGAACCACGGCGCCTCGGACCAGGTGGCCTTCCGCAACATCCGGATCAAGGAACTGGGCGGGAGCAGCGTCACGGTCGAGGGCGAGTCGTACACCTCCGGCTCCGGGGTGCAGATCGCGAACCACACACCCGCCAGCGGCGGCCAGACACTCGGCTTCATCGAGAACGGCGACTGGGCAGGCTACTCCGGCGTCACCACCACAGGCGCCAAGACCTTCTCCGCCCGCGTCTCCTCCGCAGGAGCGGGCGGCACCATCCAGATCCGCTCGGGATCGGCCACCGGCACCCTGCTCGGATCGGTCACCGTACCCACCACCGGAGGCTGGGAGACCTTCCAGAACGTCTCCACCACCCTGACCGGCACCGCCACCGGACCACTCTTCCTGGTCTTCACCGGCGGCAGCGGCTTCCTGTTCGACGTCGACACCTTCACCCTGACGAGCGCGACGAACGGCGGCACGGCGCTGTCGGACAAGGTGCACGTCTTCTACTACCCCTGGTACGGCTCGCCGCAGGTCAGCGGCAGCTGGCGGCACTGGCCGCAGGGCGGGCACACCCCGCCCGACGACGTCGGCGCGGACCTGTACCCCGCGCTGAGCGCCTACGACTCCGGCGACTTCGCCGGCGTGGTGCCCCAGCACATGAAGTGGATCAAACAGGCCGGTGTCGGTGTGCTGGTGCTCAGCTGGTGGGGCCGCGGCAGCTATGAGGACAACCTCGCCAGAGGCATCATGGACGCCGCGGCGAAGGAAGGGCTCAAGGTGGCCTGGCACCTGGAGCCCTACTCCGGCCGCACCGCCGCCTCCACCGTGGAGGACATCCGCTACATCAACCAGACCTACGGCTCGCATCCGGCCTTCCGCAACGCCTTCTACGTCTTCGAGAGCCTGCGCATCACCGACTGGTCGGCCCTGAGCCAGGTCAACCAGAGCAACGTCATCCTCGCCCAGACCACCGACACCACGAAGATCGCGAACTTCAACGGCATGTACACCTACGACGCGATCGCCGGCGCCACGGCGCCCGGCTGGCAGCAGGCCGCGGACTACGCGCGCCAGCGCGGGCTGGTGTGGGCTCCGTCGGTGGGCCCTGGCTACATCGACGACCGCGCGGTGCCCGGCAACACCACGCCCACCCTCTCCAGGGACAACGGAGCCACCTACGACAAGGAGTGGTCCAACGCCCTCCAGACCAACCCCACCTGGGTGTCGATCACGTCCTTCAACGAGTGGCACGAGGGCAGCGTGATCGAGCCGGCGGTCGTGCGGACGGGGTACCAGAGCTTCGAGGGCGCCTACGGGCGCACCGGCGCCTCGGCTCAGACCGCCTATCTGGACCGCACCGCGTACTGGGTCAACCGGTTCGCGAACGCCGGCTGACGACCGGACCCCGCCCGCCGACCGGCCCGTGCCGGGCGGCGGGCGGGCTTCAGTCGAATGCCGTCAGTTGCCGCTCACGCGCCGCACTCAGGTGTCCTCGCGTCGCCGCCTCGGCCGCGTCCGGGTCCCCGGCCCCGATGGCCGCGGCGATGCGTTGATGCTCCTCGATCGTCGTGCCGGCGTGGGCGTAGGGGAAGTATCTCCGGTGCAGGTGAAGGTGGACATGCAGGCGCTCGAGGCCGTCGCGGAGCAGGGGGTTGCCCGACGCCTCGGCGATGAGATCGTGGAAGCGGGCGTCGTGGGCGGTGAAGGCCGCGTGCCAGCGCCAGCCTTCGGGGTCGTCCGGCTCCTGCGCGATCGACGTGGCCGCCTCCGCGATGATCGACTCGCGTTGCGCTGAGGTGGCCCGCTCGGCGGCCCACCGCGCGGTGGCGCACTCCAGCAGCAGCCGCATCTCGAACAGGTGGTTGAACTCGGCGCGCGTGAGCAGCGGGGTGACCGTGTAGCCCACGAGGGGGCGCTTGCGGACCAGCCCGTCGGACTCCAGGCGGGCCAGGGCCTCGCGAATCGGCGTCTGGGACACCTCGAGCTCGCGGGCCAGCGCGTCGATGTTGACGCGGTCGTCGGGCTGCATGCTGTGCTCGAGAATGCGCGCCCTGAGCACGTCGTAGACGTCGTCGCCGAGCGTCGACCGCCTGAGCCGGATCGGTTCGGTGGATGCCATCGGGCTCAATCCTCCCACGGAGTCGACGTGTCGCCGGAAGGTCAAGTCTTGACGTCCTGACGGACAGGAACTATACCTCCATGAAACATCCTATAGGATCTATGATCCTGAGAGGCGCTGTCATGAATCAACGATCACTGAACCGGCTCGGCGGGCTGGCCGCCGCCCTTGTGCTCGCCGTCACCGCCACCGCCGGTTGCACGAGGAAGAGCGACGACACGACGCCGGCCGGCGCGTCCACCCGGACGCCCGACCAGGTCAAGATCGCCCTGGTCCCCGGCGGGGCACATCCCTACTTCCAGCCGTGGAAGGACGCCGCCGCCAAGGCGAAGAGCGATCTCGGCGTCGGCGACGTCAGCTTCAACGAGACCTCCGACTGGGACCAGACCAAGCAGAACGACGTGCTGAAGTCCCTCGCCGCGCAGGGCTACAACGCCTTCGGCGTCTTCGGCGTCTCCCCGGAGAACATCAACGCCACCTTCGAGGACCTCAAGCGGCAGGGCTTCCCCGTCGCCTCGCTGGCGTCCTGCCCGGCCGGCGAGGTCGACAAGGCGGACTTCTGCCTGTCCACCGACGTGCAGCTGGCCGCCTACAAGGCGGCGCAGGCCGCGATCGAGGCCATGGGCGGTCAGGGCGACCTCGTGCACCTGACCGGCAACAAGGTGGATTCCAACACCCAGCGCCGCATCGCGGGGGTGCAGAAGGCGGTCGATGAGACCGGCGGGAAGGTCAAGCTCCTGCAGACCGTGACCGACGTGGACAAGGACCTGCAGACGGCGCAGAAGGCCGTCGCCGACCTCCTCGCCGCCAAGGGCGACCAGATCCAGGGCATCGTCAACACCGCCTACAACCCCGCGGTGGCCTCCGCGGAGGGCGTCGAGCGGGCCAAGCTGCCGATCAAGGTCGTCGCGATCGACGACGACAAGACCATCCTCGCCGGCCTCAGGGACGGCTCGGTCGCCGCGACTGTGCTGCAGAACCCGGTCGGCCAGGCGTCCGTCGGCTCGTACGCGCTGATGAAGCTCGCGGGCGGCTGCACGATGGCGCAACCGGGAGTGATCATCGACTCCGGTTCCTTCGTCGTGACCAAGGACGACATCGACACCTACGACACGAACCGCCAGGCGAAGACGGACGAGCTGAAGAAGGCGTTCGACAGCCAGTACCTGTCCTGCAAGTAGTCCGACGAGCCCCAGGAGGAGCCTCCCTTGCCCGCGATCACTCACGCCGAGGCATATCTTGTCGACCTGGAGGTCGAGACCGTACGCACGGACGCCGTCCAGTCGTTCATCAAGCAGGAGACCGTCTTCGTCGAGATCCGGACCGACGACGGCGGCACCGGCACCGGTTACACGTACACGATCGGCACCGGTGGCACCGCCGTGCTCGCCCTGCTGCGCGACTACCTGCTGCCCAGGCTGGCGGGCGCGGACGCCCGCCGGGTGGAGGCCGTGTGGCACGACCTGTTCGCCGCGACCCGGGCGACCACGGTCGGCGCGATCACCTCCTTGGCCCTCGCCGCCGTCGACACGGCCCTGTGGGACTGGCGGTGCCGCGACGCCGGCCAGCCGCTGTGGGTCCTCGCGGGTGGCGCGAAGGACCGCATCCCGCTGTACGACACCGAGGGCGGCTGGCTGCACCTCACCACCGAGGAGCTCATCGCCGGCGCCAAGGCCAGCAAGGCCGCGGGCTGGCCCGGTGTGAAGCTCAAGATCGGCCGCTCCCCCGTCGAGGACGCGGAACGGCTGGCCGCCGTCCGTGCGGCGGTCGGGCCCGGCTTCGACCTGATGCTCGACGCCAACCAGTCGCTCACCCCCGCGGAGGCCGTCAGGCGGGCCCGGCTGCTCGAACCGTCCGACCCCTACTGGTTCGAGGAGCCGCTGCCGGGCGATGACGTCGCCGGGCACCAGGCGCTGGCCGCGGCCTCCTCGATCCCCGTCGCGGTGGGCGAGTCGCTCTACTCCGTGGCGCAGTTCCGCGAGTACCTGCACCGGCAGGCGGCCGGCATCGTGCAGGTGGACGTGGCACGCATCGGCGGCATCACGCCGTGGCTCAAGGTCGCGCACCTGGCCGAGGCGTACAACGTGCCGGTTTGTCCGCATTTCCTCATGGAGCTGCACGTGAGCCTCTGCTGCGCGGTCCCGAACAGCCGCTACCTGGAGCACATCCCCCAGCTCAGGGCGATCACCCGGCAGGAGATCGGGATCGCCGACGGGCACGCTCTGGCGCCGGCCTCCCCCGGGCTCGGCATCGAGTGGGACCGCGACGCGATCGACGACCGGAGGGTCGCGTGAGCACGCGGACCGCGACACCGCCGGAGATCCCCGCGGCAGGTCCGCGCGAGCCGTCGGGGATGCCGCTCTGGGCGAATCCGCGCCTCGGGCTGCTCATCCTGTTGATCGCCCTGGTCGCGATCTTCACCGTGCTGCGGCCGGCGTTCATGGACACCACGCTCACGCTCGTGCCGCTGCAGTCGGACATCAGCGTGTACGCGGTGGTCGGCCTCTCCCAGCTGGCGGTCCTGTCGCTGGGGCACATGAACATGGCCGTCGGCCGGATGGCGGCGATGAGCGCGTTCGCCATGGGCCTCGCCTACGACCGGCTCGGCGTGTCGCTGCTCGTCGGCCTGGTGATCGGGCTGATCGTGGGCACGTCGCTCGGCGCGCTGGCCGGGCTGATCATCTCGCGTACCGGCGTCAACTCGTTCGTGGTCACGCTGGCGATGGACTTCGCCCTGGTGGGGCTCATCACCATCCTCTACACCAGGTTCACCGACGGCGTCGCCTTCAGCAGCCGGCCCGCCGGCATGGACGCGCTGCGCAACGACACGTTCGCCGACTACTGCATGGGCGACCTGTGCGGCCCGCACATCCCACTCGTCGCGCCACTCGCCCTCGTCGCGGTGCTGGCGGTGGGCCTGCTGTTCCGCTTCAGCAGGCCGGGCCGGGAGATCCTGATGACCGGCGCCAACGAGAAGGCGGCCGAGCTGTCCGGCATCCCCGTCCGGAGCCGGGTGGTGCAGGCCCACGCGCTCAGCGGGCTGCTGGCCGGGCTGGCCGGCTTCCTGCTCGCCGCGAACAACGGCGCGTTCTCGGCGCGCATCGGCGACGCGTTCCTGCTGCCGTCCTTCCTCGGCCCGGTGCTCGGCGGCACGCTGCTGGCCGGCGGCGCCGTCAGCGTGCTCGGCACGGTGCTGGGCGCGACGCTCACCCAGGTCATCTACAAGGGCCTGAACCTGCTGCAGTTCCAGCTCGACCAGCTCAATCTCTACATCGGCCTGGTGCTGCTCGGCGCGCTGTCGCTCGATCGGGTGCGCCACGTCGCCGCGGAACGAAGGAGGGCACGGGCATGAGCACCGGCACCACGACCGCCGTCCGCGCCGGGCTCGGCGGGCGGCTCAGGGATGTCACCGCCCGGCCGGAGTTCACCCTCGCGGTGCTCGCGGCCGCCGGTTTCGTCGCGCTCGCCGTCGCCACGGACGGCAACCTGCTCTCGCGCGGCACGCTGGACGCGTTCTTCCGCTTCCTCGCCGTCCCGATCGTCATCGGGCTCTCCCAGATGGTCGTGCTGGCCATCGGCCAGATGAACCTGTCGGTCGGCACGCTCACGGGCCTGTGCGCCATGGTCGCGGCGTGGCTCATGCTCGAAGCCGGCCTGCCCGCCCCGCTGGCCGTGCTGGGCGCGCTCGGGGTCGGTCTCGCCGCCGGCCTGGTCAACGGGCTGCTCGTCGTGTTCACCCGGATCAACGGGTTCATCGTGACCCTCGCCACCATGACGATCATCGAGGGGCTGCGGTACGGGATCAACGGCCCCGACACCTTCCAGGGGTACTCGCCATGGCTGCGCGGCCTCGGCACCGCCTCGATGCTCGGGCTGCCGGTCGTCCTCGTCCTCGCTCTGGTGGTGGCCGCCCTGGTGGCCCTGTTCTTCGGCCGCGCGGTCGTGGGCCGGCGGTTGCTGGCGACCGGCGGCAGCCCGTTCGCCGCGCGGCTTTCCGGCATCTCCAACGATCGGTCGATCGTCATCGCGCACGGGCTCAGCGGCCTGCTCGCCGGCGTCGCCGCCGTCATCACGGTCGCCGCCTCCGGCTCCGTCAACTCCAGCATCGGCGACGATCTGCTGCTGCAGAGCTTCGCCGCCCCGATCATCGGCGGGGTGGCGCTCGCCGGCGGGGTGGTCAGCGTCGCCGGCACCTGCCTCGCGGCGTTCCTGGTTCGGCTGGTGGACGTCATGCAGGCGCAGTTCGGCATCAACCCGCGCTGGATCGACCTGATCGTCGGCGCGGTCGTCCTCGGTGCGGTGCTGCTCGGCGCCGTACGCCAGAAGCTGTCGAAGGGGTCGTCATGATGCTCACCGCCGAGAACCTGGTGAAGACGTTCCCGGGAGTCCGCGCGCTGGACAGGGCCACCCTGCGGCTGGCCGCGGGCAGCGTGCACGCCCTGCTGGGCGAGAACGGCGCGGGCAAGAGCACGCTCATCAAGATCCTCACCGGTGTGCACCGGCCGGACGGCGGGCGGGTCGCGCTCGGTGACGCCGAGCTGCACCTGAACGGGCCACTCGACGCCCAGCGGGCCGGCATCGGCGTGGTGCACCAGGAGCGCAACCTGATCCCCGAGTTCTCCATCGCCGAGAACATCCTGCTCCACCACCTGCCGCGGCGCTTCGGCCTCGTCGACCGGGCGCGGATGCGTGCCGAGGCCCGCCGCTGCCTCGACCTGCTCGATCTGGACCTCGACCCGGGCACCCCGGTCTCCCGGCTTTCCGTGGCGCAGGCGCAGCTGGTCGAGATCGCCAAGGCGCTGAGCGTCGACAGCAAGGTGCTCCTGCTCGACGAGCCGACCGCGTCGCTCACCGGGGACGAGGCCGACCGGCTCTACGGGATCGTGCGCAAGCTGCGCGACAGCGGACACGCCGTCGTGCTGGTGAGCCACAAGCTGGAGGAGGTGTTCGCGGTCGCGGACACGGTCACCGTGCTGCGCGACGGGCGCAGCGTGGCCGAGGCCGAGCCGCTCGCCGGCTACACGCAGGACCAGATCGTCGACCTCATGGTCGGGCGGGCGTACTCCTCGGTCCGCCTCGCCGAGCGGCACGTCGACCCGGTCACGCCGCCGGCCCTGCGGCTGGACAAGGTGTGCACCGCGCGGGGCCACCGCGACGTCTCCCTGTCGGTGCGCCCGGGAGAGATCCTCGGACTGTACGGCCTGGTCGGGGCCGGCCGCAGCGAGCTGGCCAAGGCGCTGCTCGGGCTCGACCGGATCACGTCGGGAACCGTGGAGGTGCGGGGCCGTCCGGTGCGCATCCGCGACGTCGGCGAGGCGCTCCGCGGCCACCGCATCGGCTACGTGACCGAGAACCGCAAGGAAGAGGGCCTCTTCCTCGACCAGCCGATCACCCGCAACGTCGGCGTCACCGTGTGGCGGCGCCTGGCCAGGGCCGGGCTGGTCACCGATCGGGCGGAACGTCGCCTGGTGGCCCGGTACGTCGACCGGCTGGGCATCCGGATCTCGTCGCCGTCCCAGCTCGCGGGCCAGCTCTCCGGCGGCAACCAGCAGAAGGTGAGCCTCGCGAAGTGGCTCGCCGCCGAATGCGAGATTCTCATCGTGGACGAGCCGACGGTCGGCATCGACGTACGTACCAAGGCGGCGTTCCACGAGCTGATCGCCGAGCTGGCCGGAGCAGGGATGGCGCTGCTGCTGATCTCCTCGGACCTGCCGGAGATCGTCACTCTCGCCGATCGGATCGCGGTGATGAACGACTTCAGCCTCCGCGGCGAGCTGGTCAACGACCACGACTACGCCCGGATGAGCCAGGCGATCATCCGGTTGATCCACGCCGAACGGGTGCCCGAGGGGCAGGTGCATCAAGCCTCGTAGGACGACGCCCTCGCGTCTAGTTTTGTCGGCTATGGGGCGTCCGGGACCGAAGGTCGAGCCGCTGCATCTGACCCAGCCGCGCCGGCGTCGGGCCGTCCGTCCCCGACCAACCGAACGGCTCCACCGCTGCGCACCCGTCGCCGACGTGGCCGCCTCCCTCACCTCCACCGGTCACCATCGTGAAGTCGGAGACCGCCAGATTCAGCTCGGCGAAGCTCGGGCCGAGCCCGAGCCGCTCGGCCGGCCGCGCCACCGCCGCCTGGGGCACGGCAAGCCCGAGGCGGTCGGCCGGTCCACGACCCCGGCCAGGGTCAATGAACGCGACGTCCGCCGGGGGTCAGCGTGAAGATGGTCAGGCTGATGGGCCAGACCCGAGCCCTGCCCATCAGGGAATTTCGGCCCGAGCTACGGAGACTGGCCAGGTTGGTTTTGAGAGGGGGTTGCATCTTGCCCGTCGCCACGTAACGTCCCGAGCAGCGACCCTCGCCATGGGAGGAGAGATCGGCATGTCCGACGACGAGGCACAGCGCGTTTTCCAGGTGGTCGACTCGTTCGACCCCGGAAGGTTCGTGCAACTGCTGGCGGAGGACGCCAGGATGGTGTTCGGCAACGCCGAGCCCATGGTGGGACGCGACGCCATCGCAGAGGGGCTGCGGACATTCTTCGCGACCATCGCGGGCCTCGCGCACAGGCTCGTCAGAACGTGGCAGGTCGACGCCGACACCATTGCCGAGACCGAGGTGACATACCGGCGGCTCGACGGCAAGGACGTCAGCGTCGTGGCCGTGTCGATCTGGCATACCCGCGACGACGGTCTGATCTCGGACTACCGCGTCTTCGTCGACCTGGCGCCCGTCTATGCGGCGTAGAGCCACGTCTACTACGACGTCGGTACTGGTGAGGCCGCCCATCCGATCGCGGCCATGCTGATCCAGATGCCCGAGCCCGTGGCTCTGGACAGGTGGTCGGCGAGAGCTGCGGGCCGCACGGGGTCGTGTAGGGGATGACGAGCGTGGGCGCGTTGATCGCCAGCGACACCGTCGCGGTGATCGCGCCGAGCACCGGAAACCGTCGTGGTGCCCAGATGGCGAGCAACGCCAGCACAGCCGGCAGCACTTGGACGGTCCACAAGGCGCTGTCCCAGATCGCCGCGCGCAGCGGGGCCGGCTCGTACCGGACCGCTACGACAATGATCTCGAAAGGGACGCGCCCTGCTCGCCGTGGTGGGTCAGCCAGGATTGGCGATACTCGTGCAGATCCCGGCCTGTGCCCGACCCCGAAGGGCGGTGTGCTCGTAGCCGAGCGGTTTCACAGTCGCACAGCGTAGCGGCGACCATCCTCCTTTTGAGTATCCCTTACTCATGCGGCGCCGCGCGGTGCAAAGCACAGTCGAGACATGAGAGCCTTCCTCGCAGCGGCGCTGCTGGCCACCGGATTGGCGGCCACCGCCGCGCCCGCCCACGCACAGCGGGCCGACTGCGACTTCGCCGACAACCCCGTCCGCACCGAGCCCTGGTTCAAGAAGCACAAACCCGAGCTGACCGAAGGCCAGCGCAAGGCGGCGATCGTCCTCATGGAGGGCTTCGCGTCCAACGCCATCCGCTGCCTGGTCAACGCCGAGCGCGCCCGCGCCGGCGTCGCGCCCCTGGAGGACAGCTACCGCCTGTACAAGGCGGCCGACGAGCACGTACAGGCAGCCAGGCTGCTCAAGTGGTGGATCGACCGGCCGGAGGACCCGAAGAACAAGCAGTGGCACATCAACCCGGTGACGCACTCCGACGTCGGCGTCCGGGTCAGGGCGGCCGGCTACTGCCCGGCCGGCACCTGGCAGGTCAAGGAGAACGTCTTCTCGGGCTGGGACGGCACCGCAACGCCGCGCGCGGCCGTCCGCTGGTGGATGAACAGCGACGAGCACCGAGCCGCCATTCTCGACCCGGCCATGAAGCAGACCGGCATCTCGGTCAGGTACGGCAAGGCCCGCCCGGGCCTGCTCACCGACGTGGCCATGCTCACGACAGAGGTGTTCGGCTCCTGTCGTTGAGGTTGGGCATCAGGCCGGCGTTCGCCTGCACGCACAGCATCAGGGCGTCGGTCGCCGCCTGATTCCTCGTGCGTTCCAGGCCACCTGCCACCACGGCCCGACCGCACCCCCGCCTCGACGCCCGCCGCGGCACCTTCCAACCTGCTCAACGCCGTTCTGCCCCGGGGACGAGCTCTCCAGTGGTTCAACCGGATGGACGCCGTGTGCGCGAAGGTCAGGCTGCCGACAGCGGCTCGGCGATGCTCTTTGCCGACGTTGGGGCGACGAGCGCGCCGTTGGCCAGGGGCAGGAGAAGTCCGTCGCGGTGCAACTGGCCCAAGGCCTGGCGCAGGTCAGCAGCCCCGGTGAAGTCCAACACGACGTCCTCGAGTCTTCGCGGCAGCGGTTCAACACGTTGTACAGGTCGGGGGCTTGAGCGGCGAGGACGTCGATGGCCTCGTGCAGGTAGCGGTAGCCGGTGGCTGCGAGACTCCGGCGTCCCTGGCCGGGCAGTGCACGCAGCCGCGCTCACGGAACCAGCGCAGCGCCATGACCGTCTGCCGGAATGTGCCCAGGACCCGCGACCCTCGGGGTGTGTCGAGGCGCCGGCGATGTGAGATCAAGCCCGGCCAGCTGACGGGCCGCAGGCAACGGCTCCCCTTCGACCTGCTGCGCGGCGAGCTCTCCATGACGCCGGCCCCGTACCCGACGAAACCCTTGTGGAGATCGTCGACACCCTCTTCATGCCACTCCTCCGGCGCTGACCCGGCCACGCGCCGGCAGCGTCGCTCCGGGCACGAACTCAGCGCCATGATCGGATACACCGCGCCACGCTCGAAGGCTGCCGCCACGTCGTTCCCGTTCATGACCGTCTGCAGCAGCAGTGCGCACAGCAGCCCGCAGGCACCGAGCACGATCCCGGTGACGCCCAGCCACCGCGCCGCGCGGCTGCGCAGGAGGTGGCAACGGCGAGGTGCCCGGCTGGGCGGGTGAGGTTGTAGGAGGTGGCGGCCAGGGTCAGCCGGGCCGCGTTCGCGGTGAACTTCCCCGACGGCAGGTGAGCTGGGGCGGAGTCCTCGAGATGGCCTGTTTCAGGATGCCTTTTGGTCGGCGGGCTTCTCGATCTCGGTGGTCACCCGTGCCCCTCGCAAGAGCACCGGGAGCCACAGGAGACATGCCAGCAGGGGGACCGCGGCGTAGGTGGCCATGCCCACACTGGAGCCCAGCCCGTCCATGAGCGCGCCGAGGACGAGATAGCCGATGCCGATGAGCGCCGACTCCACGAATGCGATCATCGACAGCAGGCTGGCCCGGTGGCGCGACGGCACGGACTCGTTGAACACGTTGTCCACGATCACGGCGGTGATCTCGGGAATCCCGACCAGGGCCAGGAACGCGGCGATGGTGACCCAGACAAGGCCGAGACCGCTCAGCCCGAGTGCCGCGGCGAGCGTCAGGAGGGACACCGGGACTATGACCCGATACCCGATGCGCCGGTCCGCGCGGTCCGACAGCAGCGGGGTGAGCCCGCCGGCGAAGAATCCCGCCGATATGACCACGCTGACCAATGCGGTGCCCGCTCCCTGATCGGAGAGGGTCTTCTGCGCAAAGATGATGTACGGCGTCAAAGTCGCATGCATCAATCCGGACACCACGACAAGCGTCACGAGCGCCGGCGTGGCGACCCGAAGCATCGCCCGCCATGCTGTGGCGTCGCCGTGCTCCTCGGCTCCGTCCTGCTCGTCCACCGCGTCCGCGCCGCGGATCTCGGGCACCCGTGACATCAGCACCACCACGGCCAGGGCGAGGCACGCCGCCGAACCGACGTAGACGACTCCCCAGGAGATCTGCTGCAGTTGGCCGCCGAGGACGATGGCGGCTCCCGAGGTGACCGTCCCGAGCATGGTGAACCGGGACTTGATCTTGACGTAGCTGGCCGTTGCACCACGACGCACGAGCAGGTCGTACAGCAGGGCGGTGTCCGAGCCGGACACACATGCCATGCCCACGCCCTGCCCGATGAACAGCGCCAGGAACACCCAGTAGCTGGAGAACGTCCCCTGGCCGAGCAGACATCCAGCTATCAGCATCTGGCCGATCACGATGCTGGCACGCCTGCCGATTCGGTCGGCGATGACCCCCGTCGGCAACTCCGCAAGTCCGCTCACCAGGTAGAGCAGTGTCTGCAGTAGGGCCACCTGCTCGGCGGAGAAGCCTCGCTGCTGAAGGAAGAGGACGAATACGCCGCGCTGGAACAGCGTGTTGGCGAGCACGGCGTATACGTAGAACGGGCGCGTGACACTTCGTGCTGCGTTGTCGACTGCGGCCGACCCGCTGAGGGCCTCCGTGGTGCCGGTCATGCTGCGGGCTCCCTGGTGACTCCGGTGATCATTAGTGTTGGGCCTCCGCCGCTGACCGGAACCTCCAGTCCATACTTCGCGCAGGATATTGGGCCGGCCATCCGGGAACCGTTGCCAGCGCCGCGGCCATCTTCGGTGGAGGAGTCAAATGCTGGGAACAGTAGCGTGCATCTTGGAGCCAGCGTGCTCCACGGTCTTGCCCGGCTTGACCTCCTGCCTGCCGTACAGGAAGCCCAGATGCGGCGACCGTCCGTGAGGCGCTGCTGGACGTGGACGCGTTTGCTGCGCAGCTCGCTCGGGAGGCGGATGGGTTCCGGCCGCCGTCGAAGTGGTCGAGGGTGTCGGGGTCGAGGATCTCGGCTGCGATGTACTCAATCGATGACCACGCCACCAGCACGCGGCCAGAGTGCGCCCGGTCCACCGTCACGCCGTACTTCGCCATGACGGCAAGGACCGTCTTGGACGTGCCATCGATCGGCGGCTCCGGCAACCCGAAGCCATTGAGACAGAACTGAGGTCTGTCTCGATGGCGAGGCGTCGGGCAGGGTGATGTGCCGCGGTGACCCCACCGGCGACACGTCATCCCTGCTGACGTGCGACGTTCTTCAGCGGACCGGCAGGCCGGTGACCGCGCGGCCGATGATCAGGCGCTGGATCTCCGACGTCCCTTCGAAGATGGTGTAGATCTTGGCGTCCCGGTGGAAGCGCTCCACCGGGTGCTCCCTGGTGTATCCGGCCCCGCCCAGGATCTGGATCGCCTGTTCCGTCACCCACACCGCCGTCTCCCCCGCCACCAGCTTCGACATCGAGCCCTCCGCCTGCGAGAACTGCCTGCCGTGGCGGGCCATCCAGGCGGCCCGCCAGGTCAGCAGGCGGGCCATGTCCACCCGGGTGGCCATGTCGGCGAGGAGGAAGGCGATTGCCTGGTTCTCGCCGATCTTGCGGCCGAACTGCTCCCGCTCGCGGGCGTAGTCCCTGGCGTACTCGAAGGCCGCCCGCGCGATCCCGACGGCCATGGCGGCGACCGACGGGCGGGTGGTCTCGAACGTGCGCATCGCCGCCTGCTCCCCCGCCCGCTCCCCGTTGCGTACGCGGGACAGCCGGGCGTCCAGCTTCTCCTTGCCGCCGAGCAGGCAGGAGCCCGGTACGCGGACGCCGTCCAGGATCACCTCGGCCGTGTGGGAGGCGCGGATCCCGTGCTTGCGGAACTTCTGGCCCATGGACAGCCCGGGGGTGCCGGGCGGGATGACGAAGGACGCCTGGCCCCGGGTCCCGAGTGAGGGGTCGACCGAGGCGACGACCACGTGGACGTTCGCGATGCCGCCGTTCGTGGCCCAGGTCTTGACGCCGTCCAGCACCCAGTCGCCGCCGTCATGGACGGCGCGGGTGCGGATGGCGCCGACGTCCGAGCCGGCGTCGGGCTCGGAGGCGCAGAAGGCGCCGAGCTTGACGTCGTTCTCCGTGCCGAACATCTGCGGCAGCCACTCCCCCATCTGGTCGGGGGTGCCGTTCGCGGCGAGGGCGGCGGCGGCCAGGCCGGTGCCGACGATGGCCAGGCCGATGCCCGCGTCGCCCCAGAAGATCTCCTCGAACGCCACGGGCAGCGCGAGCCCGCTGTCCTCGAACCACTGGGTGGCGAAGAAGTCGAGGGAGTAGAGGCCGATCTTGGCCGCCTCCTGGATGACCGGCCAGGGGGTTTCCTCGCGTTCGTCCCATTCGGCGCCCGCCGGGCGGATCACGTCGCGGGCGAACGCGTGCACCCAGTCGCGTACCTCGGCCACGTCGTCGCTGGGCTCCGGGCAGAAGCCGGTCATGTGCGCACTCTCCTCGACCCGATGTTACCGGTGGTAACAGAACACCTTACCGGTCAGTAGCTACGCGGTGGAATACCCCGGAGAGCAGGGTGGCCAGGGCCGCCAGCGCCATGCCGATCGCGAGGCCGTACAGGAGCGGGGTGAATCCCCCGAACGCGGCGGCCAGCTGCGGGCCGACGCTGCCGCCCACCGCGAGCGCGAAGGAGAACAGCGACAGCGCCGTCCCCCGGGCCGGTCCGGCGCCGGCGGAGATCGCCTCGTTCAGGCTGGGCAGGCCGCCGGTGATGGCGGCGACGTAGACGGCCAGCAGCAGCACCAGCGCGGCCGTCCCGGTGAGGCCGACGGCGGCGAGGGCGAGTGCTCCGGCCGCCAGGAACGCCGCCGCCCTGATCGGCGCGTGGATCCGGGCCAGCCACGGCATGAGCAGCGGCACCAGGACGATCGACGGGAGCCCCGCCGCGCGGAGCGCGAGAAGTTCGGGGGACGAGGTCACGCCGTAGATCTGCAGACCGGTGTAAACGGCCACGAAGCCCGCCATCAGCATGACCGTGGCCACGTACCGGAGGCCGAGGACGCGGTGGAACAGCAGGCCCGGCACCGCCCGGTAGACCGACAGCGGCGAGCCGCCGCCCGCACGCGGCAGGTCGGGCAGCGTGACGGCCCGCACACCCAGGAACGCCAGCACGAACCCGGCCGCCGACAGCAGGAACAGCCCGCGCCAGCCGATCACGTCCACCAGCAGCTGGGCGGCGACCTGGAGCAGCACGGCCGAGGCGAGGAACGCGCCGGTGATCGCCGCGATCGCGCCCACCCGGCGGCGCGGCTCGACCCGTTCGGCCAGGTACGCCAGGGCCGCGGGCGGGAACATCGCCACCGCCAGCCCCTGCACCGCCCGCAACGCCAGCGCCACTTCGGGGTTCGGGCTCAACGCCACCGCCGCCGAGGTGAGCGCGGCCAGGGGCAGTCCGATCATCAGCATCCGGCGGCGCCCGTACCGGTCGGACAGCGGGCCGAAGATCAGGAAACCGGCTCCGTACCCGATGCCGAACGCGGTCACCAGCCAGGTCAGGCCGCCGGCCGAGGCGCCCCAGCCGGTGGCCATGTCGTGCAGGAGCGGGATCACGATGTACAGCTGGCCGCTGACCAGCACGGCGGTGAGGGTCAAGGCCGCCAGCGTGCGCCCGAACGGCAGGCCGGCCGGCGAGGTCGCCGCGAGGTCGTGCGGCGCGGGGGAAATGGTGGTCGTCATGTGCCGGGACGGTAGCCAACCAACTAGTTGGATGTCAACCATTCAGTTGGATTGCAACCAACTGGTTGGTGGCTATCATGGGCGGCATGGCACCCAAGGTCTCGACCACCGCCACGCGCGCCGCCCTGCTGGAGGCCGCACGGGAGGAGTTCGCCGCGTACGGCGTGGCGGGCGCCCGCGTGGATCGCATCGCCGAGCGGGCCGGCGTCAACAAAGAGCGCATCTACGGGCATTTCGGCAGCAAGGAGAAGCTGTTCGACGAGGTCATCAAGGAGGCGCTCGACGACCTGACGACGCAGATCTCCCTCCCCGGCGCCGATCCCGGTGACTACGTGGCCCGGCTGACGGACTACTACCACTCACATCCCGAGCTGGTGCGGCTGCTGATGTGGGAGGCGCTCAACTACCGGGACCAGGAGGGGCTGCCGGCCGGGCAGGAGGTACGGGTGGAGCGCTGCCGCCGCAAGACGGCCTCGCTGGCGGAGGGCCTGGGTGTGGATCCGTCGCCGGAGGTGGCCCGGACGCTGTTCATGATGACCGGGCTGGCGCTGTTCCCCTCGATGATGCGCCAGCTCGGGCGCATCATCCTGGGCGACGCGGCGGACGACCACGAGGCCATGCGCGACCAGATCGCCGCGTTCGTCACGTCGGGTTTGAAGGAGCCACGGTGATCGTGTTCAAGGCTCCACGGTGATCGTATTCACGGTGATCATGGGTGGGCGCTCGCCGATCCCGATGTCGCGGAGCAGGATGTCGTGCCCGTCCGGTCCCCTCCGGAACTGTGCCAGCCGGACGGACGGCTCGTGGCAGGTCTCGATCTTGCCCTGACGCAGCAGGCGTGACCAGGCGGCCAGCATGATCTGGGACGCCATCCTCCCGAGCGCCTCGGTCGACTGCGGGGCGTGCTCGCGCGAGCCCAGGTCCACCTGCGCGAACGCGTCCAGCCCGGCGAGTTCGAGCAGGTCGATCAGCAGCCCCAGCTCCACGCCGTAACCGGTCAGGAACGGCACGCGTTCCAGGGCCGAGCGGCGGCCGGCGTACTCCCCGGCCAGGGGCTGGACGAAACCGGCCAGGTGCGGCCAGTGGAGGTTGATGAGCGGGCGGGCCACCAGCTCCGTGACGCGGCCGCCGCCGTTGGCGGTGCCGTGCAAGGGCCGGTCATAGCAACCCTTCGTGTAGACCACGGTGGGGTCCGCGAACAGCGGCCCGAGCAGGCCGAATACCAGAGAAGCACGAAATTTCCGGATGTCGGCGTCCACGAACACCAGCACGTCCCCCGAGGTCACGGCGAGGGACTTCCACAGTGCCTCGCCCTTGCCGTCCATCGGCTTGAGCTGCGGCAGGATCTCGTCCTGGGCGTGCACGCAGGCCCCCGCGCGCCGCGCCACCAGCGCGGTGTCGTCGGAGGAACGCGAGTCGATCACCACGATCTCGTCGACGAGCCCGTCCAGCTCCCGCCGGATCACCCCGACGATCTGGCCCACGGTCTCCCGCTCGTCGCGGGCGGGGAGCACCACGCTCACCGTGGTCTCCCCCTTGGCGGCCTTCAGGTCCCGGAGCGGCCAGTCCTCAGCGGACGAAGTACGGTGCCGCAACCATCCTCGCACTTCAGGCAGCATGCGACCCCTCCCCCCGTATCCCCACATTTCAGATTATGCGGTGGCGGCGTGACGCTCCAGGAACGTGTACACGTCAGCCTCGTCCACCCCGGGGAACGACCCCGGCGGCAGCGCGGCCAGGACGTGGGAGTTGGCGCGGGCGGACGGCCAGGCGTAGCCCTCCCAGCGCTCGGACAGCTCGGCGGGCGGGCGGCGGCAGCAGTCGCCGTTGGGGCAGTTGGACTTGGTGCGGCTGGTGGTCTCCCGGCCCCTGAACCAGCGCGACTCCTTGTACGGCACCCCCAGCGTGATGGCGAAGTCCCGCTCCCGCGACGGATCCACGTGCGCCACGCAGAAATAGGTCCCGGTGGGCGAGTCGGAATACTGGTAGTACACCGAGAACCGGTCGGGCGAGGCGAACACCTGCCGCCCCGACCACTGCAGGCACATCCGCTGCCCCTCGATGGCCCCCTGCTCGTCGGCCGGGAAGACGATGCCGTCGTTCTCGTACGCCTTGTAGATGGTGCCCCCGGCGTCGTTGCGCACGAAGTGGCAGACGAGACCCAGGTGGTGGGTGGCGAGGTTGGTGAAGCGGTGGGCGGCCATCTCGTACGACACCGCGAACACGTCCCGCAGGTCCTCCACCGACAGCGCCCGGTCGGCCTTGGCCTCCTGGAGGTAGAGCGCGGCGGCCTTCTCGGGGACGAGGACGGCGGCGGCGAAGTAGTTCGCCTCGGTGCGCTGGCGCAGGAAGTCGGCGAAGTCGCGGGGCTTGTCGTGGCCGAGCGCGAGGTGGCCGAGCGTCTGGAGCAGGATCGTGCGCGGGGTGTGCATGCCGAGCTGCTCGTGTTTGACGTAGATGCGGCGGTTGCGGAGGTCGGTGATGGAACGTACGGATCGCGGCAGGTCCTGCGCGGTGTGCACGGTGTAGCCGAAGTGCGTGACCAGGCTCTGGATCATGCTCTGCGACAGCGCGCCCGTACGGTAGCCGACCGCGGCCAGCGCCTTGGCGGCGGCCTCCTCGATCTCCCCGAAGTAGTTGCCGACCTCGCGCTGCCTGCGCCGCAGCTCGGCGTTGGCGGCCCTGGCCTCCTCCGGGGTGGCGGTGCCGCGGGCCTGCCGGGCGCGCAGCTCGCCGTACAGGCCGAGGAGGTGTTCGAGCACGTCGTTCGGGACGCGGGCGGAGACCTTCAGCCGGGGCAGCCCGAGCCCGGCGTAGATGGGGTCGCGCTGCGCCTCCTCCAGAGCGATCTCCAGCTGGGCGCGGCGGTTGGGCGGCTGGCGGCGCAGCAGCTCCTCGATGGGCACTCCCAGCGCGGCGGCCAGCCCCTTGAGCAGCGAGAGCTTGGGCTCGCGCTTGCCGTTCTCCAGCAGCGACAGCTGGCTCGGCGCCCTGCCGACGCGCGAGCCCAGGTCGGACAGGGTGAGGCCGCGCTGTTTGCGCAGGTGCCGGAGGCGCTGGCCGAACGCGATCAGGTCAAGCTCCTGCGTCAAAGACAGCGGTTCTTCGCCTAGCAAGGGCACCATGTCGGCATCTTAGACAGAAATTCGGCCCATTTTCTAGTCTCCTGAACAGGTCGGAGCCAGACTGCCGTGGCGCTCGGATTGGTCTAGGCCAACAGGAAAACTATCGATTTCTTCACTGTTGAATACCCGCCAGTAATGCATGGTATGGAAACTTTCGCTGTTCTTCTCTCGGCTCATGACTATGGGCGGCCCCTCCCAGGGCACACACTCGGCTGTGAGCCCCAGGGGACGACAAGGGAGTGAACAATGATCGATCGCCTCAAGGGAGCTGCTGAGCAGCTGCAGGACGAATGGGACAACGACCCTCGCTGGGAGGGCGTCGAGCGCACGTACGGCGCCGAAGACGTGATCAGATTGCGCGGCAGTGTCCAGGAGGAGCACACGCTGGCCCGGCTCGGCGCCGGCCGGCTGTGGGACCTGCTGAACACCGACGACTACGTCAACGCCCTCGGCGCGCTGACCGGCAACCAGGCCGTCCAGCAGGTGAAGGCGGGACTGAAGGCGATCTACCTGTCCGGCTGGCAGGTCGCCGCGGACGCGAACCTGGGCGGGCAGACGTACCCGGACCAGAGCCTGTACCCGGCCAACTCCGTGCCCGCGGTCGTGCGCCGCCTCAACAACGCGCTGCTGCGCGCCGACCAGATCACCTGGTCGGAGGGCGACACCGACGCCCCGCACTGGCTCGCGCCGATCGTGGCGGACGCCGAGGCCGGGTTCGGCGGGGTGCTGAACGCGTTCGAGCTGATGAAGGGCATGATCGCGGCCGGCGCCGCGGGCGTGCACTGGGAGGACCAGCTCGCCTCCGAGAAGAAGTGCGGCCACCTGGGCGGCAAGGTGCTCATCCCGACCGGCCAGCACATCAAGACCCTGACCGCCGCCCGCCTCGCCGCGGACGTCGCCGGAGTCCCCTCGCTGATCATCGCGCGGACCGACGCACAGGCCGCGACGCTCCTGACCAGCGACGTGGACCCGCGCGACCAGGCGTTCACCACCGGCGAGCGCACCCCGGAGGGCTTCTACCGGGTCAGGAACGGGCTGGGGGCGTGCGTCGCCCGCGGGCTGGCGTACGCGCCGTACTCGGACCTGCTCTGGATGGAGACCAGCACGCCCGACCTGGACGTGGCCCGCGAGTTCGCCGAGGCCATCAAGGCGGCGTACCCGGACAAGATGCTCGCCTACAACTGCTCACCGTCGTTCAACTGGAAGCAGCACCTGGACGACTCCACCATCGCCAAGTTCCAGCGGGAGCTGGGACACATGGGGTACAAGTTCCAGTTCATCACGCTCGCCGGGTTCCACTCGCTGAACTACGGCATGTTCGACCTGGCCCAGGGATACGCCGCGGACGGCATGACGGCGTACGTGGAGCTGCAGGAGGCCGAGTTCGCCGCCGAGGCGCGCGGCTACACCGCGACCAGGCACCAGCGCGAGGTCGGCACCGGCTACTTCGACCTGATCAGCACGGCCGTGGCACCTGACTCCTCGACGACCGCGCTCCGGGGGTCGACGGAAGAGGAGCAGTTCGCCCACTGATCTCGCCGGACCGCCCTCCGGGCATGCGGCGGTTCCCCGGCGAAACGGGCCGCGCCAGTCTCCCCCAGCACTGGCGCGGCCCACTTTCATGCGACGCCGCACGGCAAAGCCCTTTTCATGAGGTGGTGTGCTGTCATTGGAGAAGTGGGCTGACCTTCAACGGAGGGTTTGGTGGGCAAGACGATCTCCTCTGTCCGGACCGCGATCACTCAGTGGATCCCCGGCCGCCGCGTCGCCCCGATTCCGCCGCCACCCGGGTCAAATGATCACGAGGCGCTGGTGGCCGCCCTCGAACATGCCACACGCTGGTATGAGTACCGCATCAGCCAAGGACTTCAGGTCCTCAACTTCTATCTCGTATCGACCGCGGTGAATTCCGCCGCCTACGTCGCCGCTCTCCAGGCGAAGCTTGACGCCGTAGCCGGCGCTGTCGGGCTCGTAGCGGCTCTGGTCTCCGTCGCGGCGGCACTCGCGGGCTGGCGCAGCCGCGGTCTTGCGCGATTGGCCCTGCAGCCGATAGCGGAGATTCAGGATCGGCTGGCTGCGACCCTGAACATGGATTCGCTCCGTCTCGTGCGACGCAATCCTCATCGCACGTTCACCACGCCGATTTCCCTGGTCATGTTCGTCCTTGCCTGCGCCATCTCGGTAACAGGAGCCTTATACGCGTGGCTTCGCTGATCCAGGAGTTGTGGACACCCATACTGACTGGTCGGTATCTTTCCCGGCATGACGCTGGAACGCCGGACCTGGCGCACCCTGGAGCCGTTGCACGGCATGATCTACTTCTCCCCCGAGGCGAGCGCCGCCTACGAGAAGCTCGGGCTGAGCGGACGGATGGGATACTTCGCCTCCCGAGCCGCCGCTCTCGGTCCGGTGCCCGCCGCGACGGTGATCGCGACCTTCTACAACTTCAACCCCGATCTGGTACGGCAGGCGATCCCGGCCGCCTGGCAGATCGCCTCGCCGTCCGACATCCTGGCCGCCCGGCTCGCATCGGCCGACGCCACGCTGCGCCGCGTGCTGGGCGACGCCGTGGACTCCCCGGAGATGGCGCGGGCGGCGGCGCTGGCCCGCCGGGCGGCGGAGACCGTCGCGGGAGAGCTCAGCGGGCGGCCTCTGTACGCCGCGCACGCGGCACTGCCCTGGCCCGAGGCTCCCCACCTGGTGCTCTGGCACGCTCAGACCCTGCTGCGCGAGTATCGCGGCGACGGCCATCTCGCCGCCCTCCTGGCCGCCGGCCTGAGCGGCATCGAAGCCCTGGTCACCCACGCGGCCACCGGCGCTGTGACGTCCGAGGTGCTCCGAAGCACGCGGGGGTGGCCGGAGGCCGACTGGGCTGCCGCCGTACAGGGGCTGGAGGAGCGTGGCTGGCTCTTCGAGGGATCTCTCACCGAGGAAGGGCGCGGATGGCGTGAGGAGATCGAAGAGGCGACGGACCGGATGGGGATGGCACCGTACACCGCGCTCGGCGCCGAGCCCTGCGAGGAGCTGCGCTCTCTCGTCCGGCCGTGGAGCAAGAGCATCGTCGCCGAGCTGATGCCCTGGGCCGCAAGTCGTTAGTTCGGGGCCGAAGTCCCCGTCACCCACCGACTGCGGACTCCGGTAATACCGGCTCCTCGGCTTCGTCCTCACCGAGGCGTTGGCTCTCCTTGGCCTGGTCGCGCCGTTCATCTTCCAGGTCGTCAAGCAACGGGGACTTCGGCGACGGGCTCGCCGGTGCGGACGGACGCGCGGTGTCGATCTCCGTGGGAACGGATCGCCGGCTCGTCCGCCCGGCCGCCTCGGGCGTCGAGGTTTCCAGGGACGATTCCACGGCCGAGGCGTCGATCTCGGGCGCGGCCCAGGACGTGCTGTTGTGGCTGTGGGGGCGGGGCGACGGTGCGGGGCTGACCTTCGACGGCGACCTTGAACTGGTGAAACGGCCGCGGGACCTGCTGAAGGAGGCGACCCAGCAGGTCAGGCCGGGGAGCCGGAACGGCCAGGACGGAACCGGCCGTTCCGGTGTCGCGTAGCGGTGATCAGTTCAGGCCGCTGCCCTGGATGCCGGCGGCCGCGGCCGACGCCGCCGCGACCACGGTGAACATCGCGACGGTCAGGGTGAGCACGAACCGGCGCCAACGTGTCATCGCACGCCTCCTGTCATCGACTGGCAAATCACCGTATATTCGCCGCGCGCACGCCGCCGGATCACGAGCCCCCCGGTTCGTCAGGCGACCTTCCGGAAGAGCACGGTGGCGCGGTAGCGGCCCTCCGCCTCCGCGTCGGGCTCGGCCTCGGCACTGATGACGTCCAGCTCGGCGTCGAGACCGAAGAAGCTGAGCGCCCGGGCCACGGCCTTCTCCCTGATCTCGTCCGGCGTCACTCCGCTCACCGTGACGCGCAGCGTGAGCGGGAACGCTCTCGTACTCATAATGATCCTCTTTCACGGAAGAGTTGATCCACCTCCGAGCGTAGCCCCGCCGCGCATGTCACCCCAGGCGCGGCGTGCAACAGTTTTCGCACCTTGTTCCTCTCGGAGGTGAAGGAACGACGAAGGGCGAGGACTGTTGGAAGGTGATCCCCGTTTCGCGGAGTTCGTCGCCGAACGCGGTGACGCGCTGCTGCGCTACGGCTATGTGCTGGCCGGCAATCCGCACGACGCGGCCGACCTGGTCCAGGAGGCGCTGCTGAAGCTGCGCGGCGCCTGGTCCCGGCTGCGGCTGAAGGAGAACCCGGAGAGTTACGCGCGCACCACCATGGCCAGGCTGCACATCGCCACCTGGCGGTTGCGCAGGCGTGAGCTGCTCGCCTGGGACCTGCCGGAAGGCGAGCACCACGACCTGCTGCCCAGCGGGGACGAGCTCAGGATGTGGCAGGCGCTGGCGGGGCTGCCGCGCAAGCAGCGCGCGGTGCTGGTGCTGCGCTACTACGAGCAGCTCGACGACGCCGAGATCGCCACCGTGCTCGGGGTCTCCCGCGGCACGGTACGCAGCCAGGCCTCCCGCGCGCTGGACAAGCTGCGCGTGGCCCTCCCGAGTGAGCCGATGACCAGGGGGAACGTACGATGACCGAGGTTGAGGAGACCCTGCGCAGGACGCTCGGCCACGCCGCCGAGCAGGCACCGGGACTGCCCGCGCTGCTGCCCCAGCGGCTGGAGCGGATCCACCGGCGCAGGAGGCAGCGCACCCGGATCGCGTTGGCCGCCGCGGCGGTGGTGCTGGTCGGAGCCGGGGCCACGACCGTGCTGCGCGGCGGCGACACCATCACGGCCGTCCCCGCCAGCGGGCGGGACACCGAGGCGCCGGCCGAACAGGTGGAGAAGGTCTGGCCGGAGGCGGTGCGGAAGGTCTCGGCGAAGGCCCCCGACGGGGTGCCGTGGCGACCGCAGACGTTCGTCGACGACCGTACGCTGCTCATGGAGGCCCAGGGAGGCGAATCCGGATCGATCAACGCCATCTACGCCTACGACCTCGACTCCGGCACGCCACGCAAGATCGCCGACGTCCCGGCTTCCGAGGACACGGTGGGCTTCAGCAACGGCTTCGCCGTGGGCGGCGGCCAGGTGGCCTGGTGGAGCGGAACGAAGGACTCCGTCGCGCACCTCTGGACGGTGCCGCTGGACGGCGGCACCCCGAAGATCGTCGCCGACCAGCGTCTCGACACGGCCGACGACGGCAGCGGGATCGACAAGCTGGCCGTGGTCAACGACAAGATCGTTTTCTCGCTGTACACCGGTGGGGTCTTCACCGTTCCCCTCGGGGGCGGGACGGTGGAGCCGGTCCAGGGTGGCGCCGGGATGCATCTGCTGGCCTGGCCGTGGATCGGCGCGCCGGGGAGCGGAGGCGAGCCCCGCGGCATGCCGTACTCCCGGATCCAGAACGTGGAGACCGGCGAGACCCGGACGGCCGTCACCCAGCCGGGCGAACAACTGCGTGCCTGCGGCGTGACCATCTGCCTGGGCAGGAGCGCGGAAGGCACGACCTTCTTCCGGCACCGGGACGGCTCGTCGCAGAAGAAGGTGCCCGGCTCCGTGCACGCGACGTACCAGCTGGTCCAGGACCGCTTCTACGTCTCGGCGTACGGCGCGGGGAAGCCGGAGGGCGTGGGACTCTACGACCTGGACACCGGCAAGTCGGGCGACCTGCGCATCCCCGGGGAGGGCAGCTCCATCATGCTGCCGTCCATGGATTCGACCGGCAGGATGCTCAGCTACCCCCTCGGGGACGACCTCTACCTGATCGACCTGTCTAAGATCCGGTAGCCGTCGGCGTCTCCGGGACAGACACGGACGGGTCCGGCGACTCGCCGGGCCCGTCCTGCGGGATCGTGCTGATCGACTGCGACGGCTGCGGGCAGTCCCTCCTGACCGCGCTGCCGCGCCCGCGCGCCGGGCTCGCGCAGTCGGCGGGGTCCTCGCCGCCCGGTCCACTGCTGTTGGCCGGTCCGAACGTGTCCTGCCCGCCGGGCGAGGGACTGCGCACCGTCAACGGCGCCTTGGTACGGGTGCGCGGGACGGACGTCGTGGGCGTGCTCGCCGGCGTGAGCGGGGCGGCGGCCTTCGTCGGCGGCAGGGTCACGGCGGGCGTGGACGAGGGGCGGACGGTCGAGTCCGCGCTGCCGTGAGAGCGCACGATCGACGGGTCGCCCGGCAGCAGCGAGCCGCCCCCGACGCTCGTGCCGTCGCCGCCCGCCGCGATCACCGTGAGGGCCGCGATGGACACCGTGGCCAGGGCGGCGAAGCTGGCATGCGACAGATGCGCCCCGGCCCTGGCCCGGCGCCTGCGCGCACGGGAACGCTCCACACCCCCCTCCGGCGTCCCGGACTCGCCGGTCGAAGAGGCGAGACGTACCCGCCCGCCGCCGGGCGGATAGGGCACCGGCGTCCAGATCTCCTCCAGCACCCCGGCCACCGACTGCCGCAGGTCCCACGGCTCGCCGACGCCCCCGGCGGCCAGCAGCGCCCGGAGCAGGTCGGCGGACGTGGGCCGGTCGGCGGGATCCTTGGCCAGCGCCGCCTCGACGGCGGGCCGCAGCATGGCGGGCACGCCCGCGACGCGCGGCGGGTCGAACAGGATGCGCCGGGTCAGCACGTCCGCCTCCCCGCTCCCGAACGGGTGGCGCCCCGTGGCCGCGAACGCCACCACGCACCCCCACGCGAACACGTCCGACGCGGGCAGCGCCGGGCCACCCGTCAGCCGCTCGGGAGCCACCCATCCGGGGCTCCCCATGACCTGTCCGGCCTGCGTGTGCGCGGCCAGCGTGTCGACGTCGCGGGCGATGCCGAAGTCGATGACGCGCGGCCCTAGCGTCGACAGCAGCACGTTGCCGGGCTTGAGGTCCCGGTGCACCAGCCCCGCCTCGTGCACCGCCACCAGGGCGGCGGCCACGCCGAGCGCCGCGCCGTACGCGAGATCGGGCGTGAGCGGCCCCTTGGCCGCGACGACCTGGGAGAGCGCCGGACCCGGGATGTACTCGGTGACCAGGTACGGGCGGTCCTTGTCGGCGCCGTCCTCCAGGACCGCCGCCGTGCAGAACGGCACCAGTCTTCGCGAGAAAGTCACTTCCTCGGCGAAGCGCGCGCGTAAGGTGGCATCGTTGAGATGCACCGCATGCGGCGTCTTGAGCGCGACCAGGCCACCCCGAGGGTGTTCGGCCAGATACACCACTCCCATCCCGCCCGTGCCGAGGCGGCCGAGGAGCAGGTATCGGCCGATGATGACCGGGTCGCCCACCGTAAGCGGCCGCACGCCAGGAGGCATGTCGCCAGCACCACGCGCCATACGGGTTTCGCCTCTCTGATCCGGGACTCGGCAAAGCACACTGTGGCCGGATCCGCGGAGGCTTTCCGCATGTCTGTCATAAGGGGTATTGCAGGTAAGGCGTTCGTTCCTCTGGGGTCAGTAAGTGCTGGGGTTCAGTGGTCTGAAGTGGTGTTTCGGCCCTGGCGTGCCTGGGGAGCCTAGGAGGCGATCGCCGACTCCTCCTCGGCCTCGACCTGACGGTTCCAGTCGCGCTTCATCTCGCGCCACGCCTCGTCGTCGGCCCCGGAGCGCCAGTATCCGGAGATGGACAGCCGGTCCAGCCCGATGCCCCGTTCGACCCGCAGGTGACGGCGGAGCTCCTTGACGAAGCCGGCCTCGCCGTGCACGAACGCGTGCACGTTTCCCTCGGGGAACTCCAGCGTCCGCACCGCCGCCACGAGCTTCTCGCCCACGGGACGGCCGCTCCGGTAGAGCCACGTGACACGGGCGTCGGCGGCCGTCTCGAGCTTCTGCTCGTCCTCGGGCGCGTCCACCTCGACCAGTACGTGTGCCCGCGCGCCCTCCGGCAGGCCCTCCAGCGCGGCCCCGATGGCCGGCAGCGCGCTCTCGTCGCCGATCAGGAGATGCCAGTCGGCCTCGGGATCGGGCGCGTAGCCGCCCCCGGGGCCGAGCATGAGCACGACGTCCCCGGGAGCGGCCTGGGCTGCCCACGGGCCGGCCAGGCCCTCGTCGCCGTGCACCACGAAGTCGAGGGTCAGCTCGCAGCTGTCGGGGTCCCAGGCGCGTACGGTGTAGGTCCGCAGCCGCGGCCAGAGCTCGCGCGGCATCGTCTCGCGGCAGGTCTTCACGCTGAACGGAGTGGGGTATTCGACCCCTTCGTAGGGGAAGACCAGCTTGACGTAGTGGTCCGTCAGGCCGGTGGTGGCGAAGTCGGCCAGCCCGTCGCCCCCGACCACGACGCGGACCATGTGCCGCGAGATCCACTCGGTCCGCAGGACGACGCCACGATGGTGATCCGTGGGCTTCTCGGTCATGCACAGCCCCCTGACTTCAGGTTAGGTATACCTAACCTTACACGTTCTCCAAGCTGTCAGCGTACGCCGGGAACCTCGAAAAGGGCAGTGCCGAAAACTCACGCCGCCGCGATGTCGCCTCTGGACGCCCGGCGGGCGGCCACGGCTCGCAGGAAGTACGCCATGTGCCGGAAGGCCAGCCGCGCCTCGGGCAGCACGTCCGCCAGGATCGGGAAGACGTGCGGCATCCGGTTCCACTCTTCGTACCGTACCGGCACCCCTGCCTGGCGCGCCCGCTCGGCCACCCGTCTGGCCTCGTCCCGCAGCACCTCGGTCGAACCGGTCACGATCATGAGCGGCGGCAGCCCCGTGAAGTCCCCGAGCACCGGGGAGACCAGCGGGTCGCTCGGGTCGAGGCCCGAGGTCCACCGGCGGGCCAGCCAGCGCACCCGTCCGGCCGGGAGCATGGGGTCCTGCCAGCGGTTGGCGTGCCGCGGGATGTCGGTCAGGTCGGCCCACGGCGACAGGCAGATCGCCGCGCCCGGCATCGGCAGCTCCCGGTCCCGCAGCGCCAGCAGCGTCGCCAGCGTGAGGTGGCCCCCCGCGGAGTCCCCCGCCAGGATGACGTCCCCGGGCGCGTGGCCGCGCCGCAGCAGGCAGTCGTACGCGTCCAGCGCGTCGGTCAGCGAGTCCGACAGCTTGTGCACGGGCCCCTGCCGGTAGTCGAGCGCCAGCACGGGCCGCCGGGCCGCCACCGACAGCCGCCAGGTGATGGACCGATGGGTACGCGGCGAGCACGAGAAGTAGCCGCCGCCGTGGAAGTAGAGCACCGCCTTGCCGTCGTCGAGCCCCGGCCCGCCGTGCACCCACTCGCCCCCGCACGCCGAGAACTCCGCGGGCACGATCGCCACGTGTTCGGGCTGGGGCACGGTCACCAGGCCCCCGAGTTCTCCGAGCCGGGCCGCCCAGGCCAGGGCCAGCGGATGGCGCATCAGCACGGTGGACGCCGGCTTCAGGGTGCCCCACATCAGACTGGTCAGGGCGCGGGCTTGCCAGCTCAAGGGATAGTCGGGGAGCACGTCCCGGTCGATCTGCATATCGGCCCTCCGATGAATCTCCTTCCCCGAATGAAGATCCTTCTACCGGCCAGTAAGTATCTCATCTCTTACCTGGATATTTCGGCGCTGTGACACGCTGTCCTCCATGGCTGGATACTCGGGCACACCGCTGCCGCGCAAGCTCGGCGTCAAGCCTGGGCACCAGGTCCTCGCCATCGATGCCCCCGACGGCCTCGACCTGGGCGAGCCCGACGCCGAGGTGCATCGGACCCCGGCCGGCGGGCCGTACGACGTCATACTGGTCTTCTGCCCCGACTCGGCCGCCCTTCACGGGGGGTTCCCATCCGCCCTGGCCCTGCTGGCGAAGAGCGGCGGCCTGTGGGTCTGCTGGCCGAAACGCGCGAGCAAGGTGCCCACGGACCTCTCGGAGAACCCCGTCCGCGACTACGGCCTGTCCATGGGCCTGGTGGACAACAAGGTGGCCGCGATCGACGACACGTGGTCGGGCCTGCGCTTCGTCTACCGTCTCGCCGACCGTTGAACGATTAATTGCGTTGCGGGGCCCACGGCCCGCAACGGATAATTCCATGCTTTCCATCGGCAGACCCGTGCGCGGGTCCGTACACGGTTGGTCACCGTGTCCTCACTCTCCGGAGGTGCAAAACCATACCCCTATATGCCCGGCTCGTCCGGTACGGCTTCCGCAAGCACGCCACCTACGTCTGGGGCGCGATCGCCGGCGCTTTCACCAACAGCGTCTTCGGCATCCTTCGCGCCTACATCCTCATCGCGCTCTGGCAGGCCCGCCCCGGGCTGGGCGGCTACGACGTGATCGACGCCGTCACGTTCTGCTTCATCACCCAGGCGTTCATCGGCCCGTTGCAGCTGTTCGGGGGCGGGCTCGGCATCCCCGAGCGCATCCGCAGCGGCGACATCGCGCTCGACCTGGTCCGGCCCGCCTCGCTCCAGCTCTGGACGCTGGCCGAGGACCTGGGCAGGGCCGCGTACCTGTTCCTGGTCCGCGGCATCCCGCCCATGCTGATCGGCGCGGTGGTGTTCGGCATCACGGTCCCCGCCGGGCCGGGGCAGTGGCTGTCGTTCCTGGCCGGCTTCGCCGTCGCGGTGGTGGTCGGCTTCGGCTGGCGCTACCTGGTGGCGCTGTCGGTCTGCTGGCTCCTCGACGACCGCGGCGTCGCGGTCGTCTCGATGCTCCTGACGACGTTCTTCTCCGGCATGCTCGTGCCGCTGCACCTGTTCCCCGGCTGGTTCGGCGACCTGGTCATGGTGATGCCCTGGGCGGCCATGGTCCAGCTCCCGACCGACCTCTACCTGGGCAAGGCCCCGGTCCTGGAGACGCTCGCGTTCCAGGCGCTCTGGGCGGCGATCCTGCTCGGGCTGGGCGCGCTCGCCACCATGGCGGTCCGCCGCAAGGTGGTGATCCAGGGTGGTTAGGACCTACTTCCTGCTGCTGTGGACCTGGACCCGGGCCGCGGCGGCGTACCCGGTGTCGTTCGCGCTGATGACCCTGTTCGGCGTCCTCATCTCCGCGGTGGACGTCGCCGTGATCCTGATCGTCTTCGCCAACACGACCACGCTCGCGGGCTTCTCCCGCGACGAGGTCCTCTTCCTGTACGGCGCCGCCGGCGTGTCGTTCGCCATCTGCGACACGTTCGTCAGCAACATCGACCGGATCAGCCAGCACATCAAGGCGGGCACGCTCGACACGTTCCTGATCAGGCCGGTCAGCCCGTGGATCCAGCTCGCCACCGACCGGTTCGTGCCCGCCAGGGTGGGCCGGATCCTGCAGGCGTGCGCCGTGCTCGGCTACGGCGTCGCCGCGCTCGACCTCGACTGGCGGCGCGCCTGGATGATCCCCGTCATGCTGGTCAGCGGGATCATCATCTTCGGGGCGATCTGGACGCTCGGCGGCGCGGTCCAGTTCGTGCTGACCGACGCCCCCGAGGTGTCCAACGCCTTCACCTACGGCAGCGCCCAGCTCAACCAGTACCCGCTCAGCATCTACGGCCGCGACCTGGTCAGGGGCGTGACGTACGTGCTCCCGCTGGCCTTCGTCAACTGGCAGCCCGGCCTGTACGTGCTGGGCAGGGACGACCCGTTCGGCACGCCGGAGTTCCTGCGGTTCTCCGCGCCGGTCGCCGCGCTGGTCCTCGCCCTGCTGGCCGGGCTGGCCTGGCGGCAGGGCATCAGGCACTACCGATCCACGGGGAGTTGAGGATGATCGAACTTGAGAGGGCCGGACGCTCGTTCAAGATCAAGAGGAATGTCGTCCACGCCGTGAGCGACCTGTCGTTCACGGTGTCAGCGGGAGAGTTCGTCGGCTACCTCGGGCCCAACGGGGCCGGCAAGTCCACCACCATCAAGATGCTCTGCGGCATCCTGACGCCGACGTCCGGCCGGGTCCGGGTGGCCGGGCTCGACCCCTCGCGCCGGCGCACGTCGCTGGCGCGGCGGATCGGGGTGGTGTTCGGGCAGCGGACCACGCTGTGGTGGGACCTGCCGCTCGTCGACAGCTTCGAGCTGATCCGCCACCTGTACCGGGTGGACCGGGCCACGTTCAGGTCGCGGCTCGACGAGCTGACCGGGACGCTCGACCTGGGCGAGTTCATGCGCACGCCGGTGCGCCAGCTCAGCCTGGGGCAGCGCATGCGGGGCGACCTCGCGGCGGCGCTGCTGCACGCGCCCGACGTGCTGGTGCTCGACGAGCCGACGATCGGGCTGGACGTGGTCAGCAAGGCCGGCATCAGGGAGTTCCTGCAGCGGGTCAACGCCGAGCGCGGCACGACCGTGCTGCTGACCACGCACGACCTCGGCGACATCGAGCGCCTGTGCCGCCGGGTCATGGTGATCGACCACGGGCGGCTGGCGTTCGACGGCACGCTCGACGACCTGATGGCCACGTCTCCCGGCCAGTCGAGCATCGAGGACGTGGTGACCCGCCTCTACACGGGGACGGCCCAGTAGGGACAACTCAGTAGTAGCTGCCCTCCGGCGTGGCCTCGTAGTCCTCGTCGACGTCGTCGTACTGGCGTGACCAGCGCGACGGCATCAGCACGGGGATGAACAGCGCCACGCCGAGCAGGGCGAACACGCCCGACGTGAGCAGGGTCTTGGCGCCGAGACCGGCGTCCAGGATGATCTGGTTGACCGACGGGGCGCTCGGGATGAGGGAGATCGCCCTGTTCACGTCGAGTGCGTACACGACCGTCCAGGCCAGCAGGACCAGCGACGGCACGAACGTCGCCAAGGGCGAGACCCGGCCCGCCACCACCAGCCCGACGACCAGCCCGACGGCGGCCATCGCGCCCAGCGCGATCCACATCTTCTGGTTGTCCGGTGGTGTCGCCGCGGCGTTGCCGACGGCCTGCTGGACGGCCCAGCCGCCGCCCGCAAGCACGGCTGCCGTCACCACCAGCCCGATGAGGAAACCACCCAAGTGCCGCAACGTTCTCACCTCAATGTCAACGCGGTCGGCACGACCCTAGCCCTAAATGCCCGTTTTGGACCAGCCACTGTGCGGCTTCGGACTTCGGGTCTCATGACTCACTGCCCCGTGAGAGCATGGGGCACACCCATGCGTGCGCACCTTCCCCTCAGGCTCGCGCGGACGGCCGCCTTCGCCGCCGTCTGCGTGGCTCTCGCCGCCTTCGCCCACGTGCTGGGCGGCGGTTCGGCGCCCGCGCCGTGGGTCGCCGGGCTGGGGCTCGCGGGCGTGTCCGCGCTGGGGCTGGCACTGTGCGGCAAGGAGCGCTCCGCGGCGACGATCAACGTCGTGCTGGTGGGGGCGCAGCTGGCGCTGCACGAGCTGTTCGCGGGCGACGGCGCCGCCTACTTCTCCGTGCGCGGCCTGTTCGAGCTGGGGGCCGCGGCGCACGGACACGGCCAGGGCGGCCTGGCGGTCAACACCGGCATGCTGCTCACGCACGTGACGGCCACGCTGATCACGGGCCTGTGGCTGGCGCGCGGCGAGGCCGTGCTCTGGTCGCTGCTGCGCCTCGTCGGCCGCCGTCTCATGCTGCTCCCGGCGGTCGCCGTGCCGCCGTTCGCGCGGCCCGCCGCGCCGATCGTCCGGGCGAGGGTCGTCCCGCTCCAGCCGGAGTTCCGGCACAGCGTGGCCAGGCGTGGTCCTCCACTTCCCGCCTGACCGTCTGACACCCCTAGTTCATCCCCGTACACCAAGTGGAGTTCCCGCATGTCCTTCGCACGCCGTGCGGCGACCGTGCTCGCCGCCGCCACCGCCCTCACCGTCGGCCTCGCCATCCCGGCCCTGGCCCACGTCAGCATCCAGCCGGGCACCGCCGAGCAGGGCGGATTCACCAAGGTCGCGTTCCGGGTGCCGAACGAGCGCGACGACGCCTCGACCACCAAGATCGAGGTCTCCTTCCCCGTCGACCATCCGCTGGCTTTCGTGTCGGTCAAGCCCCTGCCGGGCTGGGACGTCAAGGTCACGCAGGGCAAGCTGCCCAAGCCGGTCAAGACCGAGTACGGCGACCTCGAAGAGGCCGTGACCAAGATCGTGTGGTCCGGCGGCAAGATCAACCCGGGCGAGTTCCAGGAGTTCGAGGTGTCCATGGGGCAGTTGCCCAAGGACACGGACTCGCTGGTGTTCCCGACGAAGCAGACGTACTCGGGGGGTGAGGTGGTGAACTGGTCGGACGCGCCCAAGACGGACGGGACCGAGGCGGAGCACCCCGCCCCGACGCTCAAGCTGGTCCCCGCGAGCGGGGCCGGCGAGCACGGCATGGCCTCGGCGCCGGCCTCGGCCGCTCCGGCCGCCG
>NZ_JBSFTC010000081.1:0-38644 GCF_053590415.1 Nonomuraea sp. NPDC003201 | reverse complement strand
CGGCGGCGGGCGCGGGCTGATCGAGCGGGCGGGCGCCGACCTGGCGCTGCTGGTCGTGGCCGGGCTGGCGATCTGGCAGCTCCAGCGCTACGGCGCGCCGGTGACCGCGACGGCCGCGGGCGGGCTCGGCATCGACCCGCTGATCATCTCCGGGCCCGCCCTGGCCCTGCTCACGGGCGGCATGCTGGGGCTGCGGCTGGTGCCGCGCGTCTCGAAGCTGGCCGAGCGGGTGACGTCCAGGCGGCCGGCGCTCGCCCCCGCGCTCGGGGCCTGGCAGGTGAGCAGGCGGCCGCTCAATTACGCGGGCCCGGCGCTGCTGCTGACCATGGCCATCGCGATCGGCATCGTGTCCATGGCCACGGCGTCCACCTGGCGGGCCTCGCAGGCCGACCAGGCCCGCCACCAGGCCGGGGCCGACCTGCGGCTGTCCGGTCCCCCCGACGGGCCGGAGCTGGGAGCGCTCGGGCGCGGGACGGCGTTCACCGCGCTGCCCGGGGTCACGGCGTACTCGCCGGGATTTCGCGGGCAGACCGAGGTGAGCGGCGAGAGCGCGCTGCTGCTCGGCCTGGACGCGGGCAAGCTCGGCGAGCTGTTCCACCTGCGTGCCGACCTGTCCGCGCAACCGGTCGGGGAGATGTCACGGGCGCTGGTGGGAGACCGGGCGGGCAAGCTGGACCTTCCCGGGCAGCCGTCGGCACTCACGCTGCGGGCGGAGGCGGACGGCGAGCTGCCGCTGCGGCTGGTGCTCTCCGACGCGCTCGGCGTGTGGCGCGACGTGTCGCTCGGCGTGCTGCGCAAGGGTGAGAACCGGATCGACGTCGACCTCCGGGCGCTGGCCGGGCGTACCGGGAAGATCACGTACCCGCTGTCGCTGCGCGGCCTCGTCGCGGGCACCCCCCAGACCCCCGCGAACCTGACCCTGACCGGCCTCAGCGCCGACGGCCGCGAGGTGGCGACGCCGCCGGTGTCCATGAAGGTGACGCGGCCCGCGGCCGCCGGCCTCGCGCCGCTGCCGAAGCCCGGACCGCTGCCGGTGGTGCTCACCGCCGACCTGGCCGCCTCGCTCAAGCTGGCCGTCGGCCAGGTCGGGCCGGCCAGCATCGACCGCAGGGTGCTCCAGGTGAAGGTGGTGGGGGTCGTGGACAGCATGCCGACCACCCCCGCGGGGCAGAAGGCCGTGCTCGCCGACTGGGGGACGCTGCAGACGTACGAGCTGGCCGCGGCGCAGCTGCCCAGGCCCGCCACCGAATGGTGGCTCGCGGCCGGTGACACCGCGCCCGCGGTGAAGGCGCTCCAGACGCGGCCCGAGTGGGACGTGACCGCGCTCGACCAGCGCAGGCTGGCGGCCGAGCTGCGGGACGACCCCCTGGCCAGCGGGTTGCAGGGGGCGCTGATGCTCGGGTTCGCGGCGGCGCTGGTCTTCGCGACGCTCGGGTTCCTGGTGAACGCGACCGTCGCGGCCCGGGAGCGCATGGGCGAGTTCGCGATCCTGCGGGCGCTCGGGGTGAGCTCCCGGCAGGTGTTCGGGGTGCTGGCGGTCGAGCAGGCGTTCGTCATCGGGCTGTCGCTCGTCGCGGGCACCGGGCTCGCCGTGGTCGTCGGCATGCTGGTCGTGCCGCACATCGTCCTGACCGGGCAGGCCTCGGCCGTCACCCCCGGCGTCGTGCTCGACATCCCGTGGGCGGCCACCGCGGCGATGCTGGCGCTGGTGGCCGCGGTGCTGATCGCCATCGTGGCCGGGCTGGCCCGCCGCCTGCGCGGGCAAAACGGGCAACTCGTGGAGGAACGGTGAGGATCGCCCTGCTCGCCCGCGTGCACCTGGGCACGATGGCCGTGCTCTTCGTGCTGGCGCTGAGCGCCTGCCTGCTGGTCGCGGGGCTGCCCAGGGCGATGCAGGCGTCGTTCGACGAGGCGCTGCGCCGCTCACTGGTCGCCGCCCCCGCGGTGCAGGCCGACCTGACCGTGTCCGTTGAGTCGCGTTCGTCCGAAGAGGACCTGCACGAACGCGGCCAGTTCGACGCCCGCGACCGCCGCTGGCGCCAGATCCTGCCGCCGGCGCTGCGCCCGCTGGCGAGCGGCGCGGGCCACATGAGCGCCAAGACCACCTCGACGCCCGTGACCGGGACCCGCGGCCATACCCACATGAACCTGGGCTGGCTCTCCGACGCGGACCGGCGCGTGGACTGGGTCCAGGGGCGGGCGCCCGGCAAGCCCTCGACCATGCGGTACGAGGGCGAGACGATCCCGGTCTTCGAGGTGGGGATCGTCGCGGACGCCCTGCCCGAGCTGGGCTACAAGGTGGGCCAGACCAAGATGGTCGGCGAGAACGACTACGCCGCCCTGAAGATCGTCGGCGCCTTCAAGGCCAAGGACCCCCGTGACCGCTACTGGTCCCACAACGTCGACCTCCTGCAGGTCATCAAGGCGCAGACGCCGGGCAGCGACGAGCTCGAGAAGCACGTCACGACGCTGATCCCCGAGGAGGGGCTGGCCGCACTCAGCGGCGAGGGGCGCAACCTGTCCTACCACTGGGTCCTGCCGATCGACGCCCGTGGCGCGAGCGCGCTGGCCGCGCCCGACCTCCAGGCGGCGGTCGCCGAGTTCGGGCGGGTGGCCGCGCTCCAGTCGACGGCCAGCCCGTACCACCTGGGCACCGGGCTCTCCAAGCTGCTCGGCGACTTCCTCGCCGAGGTGGCCACCGCGCAGACCGTGATGTACCTGGTGCTCGGCGGGCTGCTGGCGGTGGCGCTCGGCGTGATCGCGCTGGTCGTGCTGCTGCTGGGCAACCGGCTCGATCACACGCTGTCCCTCGCGCGGGCGCGCGGCGGGTCGCTGCGGCAGGTGGCCGGGACCGGGGCGCTGCTGACCGGCGTCGCGGTGCTGCCCGCCGCGCTGGCCGGGTACGGGCTCTCGTTCCTGGTGCCCGGGCCCGCGCTGCCCATCGTGCACCTGGGGCCCTTGGTCGTGGTCGTGGCGGCCGTCGGGTTCGCCGGGGCGCGGCTGGCCCTGGTCCATCGGACGCCGCTGCACGAGCGCCGCGACGACGTGTCCGCCGGCCGGCCCTCCGCCCGGCGGGTCACGCTGGAGGTACTGGTCGTGGTGCTCGCGCTGGTCGGCGCGTACCTGCTGCGGGCCCGTGGGGCTTCGCAGGATCCGTTCCTGCTCCTGGCGCCCGTCGGGCTGACGCTGGCGGCGGCGTTGATCACCTTGCGCTGCTATCCGTACCCCTTGCGGCTGTTCGTCCGGCTGGCCGCGCGCGGGCGGGCGGCCGTGCCGTTCCTGGGGCTGACCAGGGCGGCCAGGGCGCGCTCCGCCGGCGTGCTGCCCGTGCTGATCCTGCTGCCCGCGCTGGGCGTGTCGGTGTTCGCCGCGGTGATCTCCGGCGGGATCGCGGACACGCAGCGGCTGGCGTCCTGGCAGCAGGTGGGCGCGCCGATCAAGGTGACGTCGAACTTCGAGATTCCCGCCGCCTCGATCGACCGCGTGCGGGCGACGCCCGGCGTCGAGCAGGTGCTGATCGCGCAGACCGGGCGGGTGCAGGTCGGGTACGGCGCGGAGCGGGCCGAGGCGCTCGCCGTGGACGTGGCGCAGTGGCGCCGGATCCTCGACGGCGCCCCGATCAGCGTGCCCCCGCTGTCCGACGGCGCGCTGGTCTCCCCGGAGCTGCGGGGACGGGGGACGTTCGAGATCGGGTGGCAGTCGCGGGTGAAGCTCGCCACGCGGGGCGTGGTCGAGTCGGTGCCCAGTTTCTTCACCTCGGGCAAGTTCATGGTGGTGCCGCTGAGCGTGCTGACCCGTCCCGCCCCGAACACCCTGCTGATCAAGGGCGACGTCTCCCCTGACGTGCTGGCGCGGCTGGTCCCGTCCGCGACCGTGGAGTCGCAGGAGGGGGCGCTGAGCGCCATCCAGGACGACCCGCTCACCAGCACCGTGCGCTGGACGCTGGTCGTGGTGACGGTGGCGCTCGGCTCGTACGCGCTCGTCGCCGTCGTGCTGGCGCTCGTCATCGGCGCCGCCGAGCGCGCCAGCGCGGTGTCGTTCCTGCGCACGCTCGGACTGTCGGACCGGCAGGCGCAGCGGCTGACCGTCCTGGAGATCCTGCCCATGATCCTCATCACCGCCCTGGTCGGGCTCGGCCTGGGTCTCGGCCTGCCGTACGCGCTCGGGGCCGGCGTGGACCTGTCGTCGTACGCCGGGGACCTGCCGGTCGGCGACTACTCGCTCGACCTGTTCGTTCCCGTGCTGCTGGCGGGCGGGCTCACCGCCGTCGCCGTGCTCGGCGCGTACGCGCACACCGCCATCAGCCGCCGCCGCAACCTCGGCGCCGTCCTTCGAGTGGGGGATCTCTCATGAACCCGACCCTGTCCGAGCTGGAAGCCAGGGCCACGCGGGAGAAGGCCGCGTTCGGCGGCGACGCGCACATCGTGTGCGACAACCTCGTACGCATCTACAAGACCGAGGGCGTGGAGGTCGTCGCGCTGCAGGGGCTCGACCTGGTGATCGACAAGGGCGAGCTGGTGGCCATCGTGGGCGCCTCGGGGTCGGGCAAGTCGACCCTGCTCAACGTGCTGTCCGGGCTGGACGTGCCGACGGCCGGGGTGGCCAGGGTGGCGGGGATGGACCTGCTGTCGATGAACGCCCGCGACCGGCTGCGGTACCGGCGGTCCGTGGTGGGCTTCATCTGGCAGCAGACCGCGCGCAACCTGCTGCCGTACCTCTCCGCCAGGGAGAACGTCGAGCTGCCGATGAAGCTGGCCGGTCGCCGCGGGGGCCGCGCGCTGGAGCTGCTGGAGTTGCTGGGGGTCGGGTACTGCGCAGACCGCAAGATTCCCGAAATGTCGGGCGGCGAGCAGCAGCGGGTCGCCATCGCCGTCGCGCTCGCCAACTCCCCGCAGCTCATCCTCGCCGACGAACCCACCGGCGAGCTGGACAGCGAGACCTCGGAGCAGGTGTTCGACGCGCTGCGCAAGGCCAACAGGGAGCTGGGGGTGACCGTGGTCGTCGTGACGCACGACCCGCTGGTGTCGGAGCAGGTGGACCGTACCGTGGGCATTCGCGACGGGCGTACCAGCAGCGAGACGCTGCGGCGCGAGGGCGCCGAGGGGCAGATCGTCGCCGAGGAGTACGCCGTGCTGGACCGGGTCGGGCGGCTGCAGCTGCCGCGCGACTTCATGAACGCGCTCGAGATGGAGCGGCGGGTGCGCCTCGAGCTCGAATCCGACCACATCGGCGTGTGGCCCGCCCGGGAGGAGCCCTCTGATGACTGACTCGCCCCTGGTCGTGGTGGAAGGGCTGCGCAAGGTCTACCGGACCGGGCCCAAGGAGGTCGTGGCGCTGCGGGAGGTGTCGTTCTCGGTGTTCCCGGGCGAGCTCGTCGCGGTCCGCGGGCGGTCGGGGTCCGGGAAGACGACCCTGCTCAACCAGATCGGCGGCCTGGACAAACCGGACGCCGGACGGGTGGTCGTCGCCGGGCACGAGGTCACCGCCATGTCCGAGGACGACCTGCTGGCCCTGCGCCGCGACGTGGTGGGATTCGTGTTCCAGTCGTTCGGGCTGATCCCGGTGCTGTCCGCGGCGGAGAACGTGGGGGTGCCGATGCGGCTGCTCCGGACGCCGACGGAGGAGCGGGAGGCCCGCGTACGTCTTCTGCTGGCGTTGGTGGGGTTGGAGCAGCATGCCAACCAGCGGCCGTACGAGCTGTCCGGGGGGCAGCGGCAGCGGGTGGCCATCGCCAGGTCCCTGGCGAACCGGCCCCGGCTGCTGGTGGCCGACGAGCCCACGGGGCAGCTGGACTCGCAGACGGGGCGGCAGATCATGGAGCTGCTGCGGGCGGTCGTACGGAGTGAGGGGGTCACGGCCCTGGTCGCCACCCACGACCCCAGCTTGATCACGCTTGCCGACCGGGTCCTGGAGATCAACGACGGCATCATCCACGAACCCGCCCTCACCTGACTCACTCCACTGAGCCGATAATCCGGTTGATCCGGATCGCCGAGCGGTGGTAGGCCAGTGGGACGTTTCAGCTGATCGGAGATATGCGTGACTCTTTCGCCCTTCCGCATCGAGGTACCCGGCGACGTGCTGGACGACCTGCGAGCTCGACTGCGCGCGACCAGGTTCACGGACCGCACCGGCGCCAATGCCTGGCAGGCCGGAGCCGACCCCACGTACCTGCGGGAACTGGTGACGTACTGGGCGGAGGACTTCGACTACCGCGCCCGGGAGGCCGAGCTCAACGCGCTGCCGCACCACCGCGAGCGGGGCCTGCATTTCGTCCGGATCGCCGGAGTCGGCCCCGCGCCCATGCCCATCCTCCTCTGCCACGGATGGCCGAGCAGCTTCCTGGAGATGCTTCCTCTGGCGGCCCGCCTCGCCGATCCCGCCCGTCACGGCGGCGACCCGGCCGACGCGTTCGATGTCGTCATCCCGTCCATGCCGGGCTTCCTCTACTCCGAGCTGCCGCCGGAGCCGCTCACGCGGGCCGCGATGGCGCGAATGCTGCACACCCTGATGACCGACACCCTGGGATACGACCGGTACGCCGCCTTCGGCGGCGACATCGGCGGCGGGGCCACCCAATGGCTGGCCGCGCTTTACCCGGAGAAGGTGATCGGCATCCACCTGATCCATCCCCCGTTCCCCGCGTCGTTCGACGACCCGCCGATGTCGGCGGAGGAGCAGGCGTTCGTGGCGGCCGAGGAGGCGTACGACGAGCTCGACGGCGGCTACAGCGCCATCATGGGAACCCGGCCCGACACCATCGCAGCCGCCCTGATCGACTCACCCGCCGGACTCGCCGCCTGGATAGTCGACAAATATCGGGATTGGAGCGACTGCCACGGCGACCTGGAGTCCCGCTTCGACCGCGACACCCTGCTCACGATCCTGACGCTGTACTGGGCCACCGGCTCGATCGGCACGTCCTTCAGGCAGTACTACGACTGGGACCACAACACCCCCCGCCCACCCATCACGGTGCCGACAGCCATCACCCTCAGCCACGAACCGTCCATGTCCGGCATCCCCCGCTCGATCGCCGAACGCGCCTGCACCGACCTGCGCCACTGGAGCGAACCCGGCCGCGGTGGCCATTTCCTGGCCCTGGAGGAGCCTGCGCTGATGCACAAGGAGCTGACAACGTTCTTCCGCCCCCTCCGCCCAACGCTCTGACCGCCCGCGCATTCGTCAAAGGCGTTCGAGTTCTTCGGCGCGGCACAGCTCCTTGGGGCGTCCCAGGGCCCGGCACATCAGAACGAGGTCGTCCCGGCGCAGTTGCTCCGGCCGCGTCCAGAGCCCGCAGCAGCGGCGCTGCGCGCTGTCGGTCGCGAGGCTGCCGGCGACGGGATCGGCGTCATCGGGAGTGCGGCCGGTGGCGGGGCGGCTGCGGGTCAGTGCCCTGGTGCGGTGAACGGCCTTGTGCAGCAGCCCCAGTGGCCCCACGGTTCACCGCTCTCATGGCTTCAGCGATAGGCGATGCGGTCACAGGAGGGCTCTGGCTGCGTCGGCGGCGGGTTGCCGAGTCCTTGGAGCAGGAGGAGTGCCGACTGGGCGTGAGTGCGGGTCCGCGGCGACGCCATCGACGTACTGGACCGCATGGGCCTGCTGTCGCAGATGCGCGATCATGCCACGGGGATAGGCGCGATCACGCTGGTCGACGGTGACGGGAGCCGACCGGTGAGCTGCCCGCGGAGACGTTCGCCGGCGACCTGGAGGTGCTCAAACCCGATGCGACGCGCATCCTGCACAGCATCACCGCCGACGACGTCTCCTACGTCTTCGACGACTCGATCACCGCGATCGGTCAGGACGAGGACGGCGTCAGCGTCGAGTTCGAAAGGGCGGCCGGGGGCAGATTCGACCTGGTGATCGGGGCCGACGGGGTCTACTCCAACGTGCGCCGCCACGTCTTCGGTCCCCACCGCGGCTTCGTGCAGCATCTGGACATGTCGGGCGTCGGCTACACCAGCTGGGGCTCGACCACGAGGGCCTGCTGTACAGCGCGCCCGGCAGGGCCGTCTACGTGTTCAGCTCCAGCAACCCCGACCGGATGACCGTGAGCCTGTCGGTCTCCACCGACTCCCCCGACATCGACAGGCTCGACCGCGACACGCAGGAACGCCTGGTCCGCGAGCGCTTCGCCGGCGTGGAGTGGGAGGTGCCGCGGCTACCGGAGGAGATGCGGCTGGCACCCGACTTCGTCGCATTCCCTGCCTACGAGCGCCGGCTCCGCCCCTACATCACCGAGAACCAGTCCAAGGGCACGCAGGTGGCGAAGATGTTCGGCGCCTGACGAGAAGGAACGTGGCCGCCGACATCGCCCATGCGGTGTCGTGTCAGCGGCGACGTCAGGACGGCAACGGACCGGTATCAGCGCGGTCCGCGATGGTGAACGCCATGAACGGTTCAGCGACCGCAGCCTCAAGGCCGGGTGCGATCTCCTCGGGCGGCCCGACGCTTGCCGTCCGTTCAATCGAATTTCGTAACAGATTTGAAGGAGCACACCCCATGTCCATCTCCCTTACCGACCAGGACAAGACCACCCTGCGGATCGCCGCGTGGGGCGCCGTCTCCCTGATGTCCGCCGCCGGTGCCGCCGGCTCGGCCCACAAGGTCGCCACCGAGGGCTCCACCGCCCTGACTTCCGCGACCGGTCTGGTCGGCCACGTGCTCACCAAGGCACCCAAGGGCGTGAAGTACGGCAAGTCCGTCGCCGAACTCGCCGACCAGGTGCTGCCGGCCCTGACCGCATCTATGAGCCTGCTCAAGCAGCAGGATCCGGCCGAGGCCGACAACTTCCGCAGCACCGTCATCGTCGCCATCGAAGCCGCCGCCGGGACCCACCGGGGCGAGCCCAGCCCCACCCTGGCCGACATGGCCCGCAAGATCACCGCAGCGCTCGACGCCGCTTCGGCCTCGCCCGGGGTGGCCGCCGAGGGCAGCGGGGCCGTGCCGACGGCGGCTGCCGGGCAGGATCGCCCGGAGTTGCAGAAGGTCATCCAGGAGATGGTCGATTCCGGATTCGTCGGGGTGACGCTGCGGGTGCACGACGAGCAGGGCGAGTGGGCCGGCAGCGCCGGAGTATGCAGGCTCGGCGAAACCGCCGGGCCGCCGATCGACGGGCACGTCCGAATCGGCAGCAACACCAAGACCTTCATCGCGACCGTGGTGCTGCAGCTGGTGGGCGAGGGGAGGATCGGGCTGGACACTCCCGCGGATGACTACCTGCCCGAGTTCGGGCTGGATCGGCGGATCACGGTGCGGATGCTGCTTCAGCACACCAGCGGGGTGTTCAACGTCACCGGCGATTTCGACGCCGACGGGACGTACGTGCCGGGGATTCCCGCCACCCCCTCGGGCAAGGAGTGGGTCGACAACCGGTTCAAGACCTACCGGCCGGAGGAGCTGGTACGGCTGGCGCTGTCCAAGCCGGCACGGTTCGAGCCGGGGACCGACTGGAGCTACTCCAACACCAACTACGTGCTGGCCAGGCTGCTGATCGAGAAGGTCACCGGCCGCTCGTACGCCGAGGAGATGCGGCGGCTGATCCTGGGGCCGCTCGGGCTGTCGGGCACCGTGGCGCCGAGCACCGAGACGGAGATCCCCGAGCCGCACGCGCACGCCTACTACCGGTACGAGGACGCCGGTCGGCAGGAGACGGTCGACGTGACCCGCCAGAACCCCTCCTGGATCTCCAGCGGCGGTGACATGATCTCGACGACGCGCGACCTGCACACGTTCATCTCCGCGCTGGTGGGCGGGAGGCTGCTGCCGGCCGAGCTGCTGGCCGAGATGTGCACGCCGGAGCCCAAGGCCGGCTACGGGCTGGGCGTGTTCGTGCAGAAAACCGACGGCGGCGGCACCGTCATCAGCCACAACGGCGGCATGGCGGGTCACGGGGCGCTGATGTACAGCACGCCTGATGGCAGCAAGACCTTGACCGCCACGCTGAACTATGTGGACGACGCCGCACTGTCCATGGCAGCGGCGTACCAGCAGGCGACGCAGCGGCTCGTCCAGGAGGTTTTCGGCGGCGGGCAGGCCGCGGGCTGACGGGCCGAGCCGGCTCGGTCGACGAGCCGAGCCCTCAGACCCGTACGCCTTCGTGGGTGAACTTCCTACGGACGCGTATCAGGCAGATCACCAACCGGCCACACCGAGCTCACTCAGCTCGGAGTGGCCAGTCCACATGCGCGCAGGCCGGGCACGTCTCAGGCCCAGGGGAACAGGATGTCCAGAATGTGGCCCGTCCACATGCGCGCAGGCCGGGCCGAGCACGCACAACCGGTCGACGAACCCGTCAGGGACGAAGTCGGCCGAGGGGTGCCTGCTCGTCGACACGACCAGGACACCCGCATCAACGCCCTCGACGTCGGGCAATGCCTCAAGCTCATCGACAGCAACGACTGCGTGGGTACAGCCGGCCCATTTGGACCTCCACGGCCTGGCGCCTGCCGGAGGCCAACGACTGCGTCGGTACAGCCGGCCCATTTGGACCTCCACGGCCTGGCGCCTGCCGGAGGCCGAGGTAGGACATCGACTCTCGGTTACCGCCCCGTGCGGCTGGCCACGATCACCTGCACGGCGTGCTCCAACGCGTACGCCGGGTCCGCTCCCCCGCCCTTGACCTGCTCATCCGCACTCGCCACAGCCTGGATCGCCCTGGACAGCCCTTCAGGCCCCCACCCGTTCAGCTGCCGCTTCACCCGATCGACCTTCCACGGCGGCATGCCGACATGGCCGGCCAACTGTCCGCCTCGGAGGTTGCGCGGTGCGCTGCCGACCTTGGCCAGCGACCGCAGGCCCCCGGCCAACGCACTCACCAGCAGTACGGGCGCGACCCCGGTGCCGAGAGCCCACCGCAGTTGCTCCAGCGCGTCGGCCAATCGCCCCTCGACAGCGGAGTCGGCCACGTTGAACCCGGTGACCTCGGCCCGGCCCTTGTGATAGCGGGCCACGGCGGCCGCGCTGATCGTCTTGTCCTCCGTGTCGAACACCAGCTGGCTGCACGCCGCCGCCAGCTCCCGCAGGTCGTTGCCCACGGCGTCGAGCAACGCCTGGGCCGCGTCCCCGGAGATGCCCCGCCCGGCCCGCTTGATCTCCCCCTTGATGAAGTCCAGCCGCTCCCCCGCCTTGGTGACCTTGTTGACCGTGACCACCGTGGCCCCGGCCTTCTTCACCCCGTCGACCAGCGCCTTCCCCTTCACCCCGCCCGGATGCGACAGGACGAGCACGGCGTCGTCGGAGGGCTGCTTGGCATAGGTGACGACCTCGGCGATGACGTCCTTGGTAAGATCCTGAGCCGACCGGATCACTACCACGGAACGATCGCCGAAGAGCGACGGAGAGGTCAGCTGCGTCAACTCACCGACCGCGACCTTCCCGCCCATGAGGTCTTGCACCTCGGCTTGCGGGTCGCCGGCCCGCGCCGCCGCGACGACACTGCTCACCGCCCGCTCGGCCAGCAGCTCCTCATCACCGAGGACCAGGGTCACAGGTGCTGGATCGGTTCCCGCCATGTCAGGCAGCATGCCATGCGTCACCGACAACCCGGTACTCGGAGCACACCCCGTACACGCCGCCGGGCCCTGACGCCCTTCGCCGCCCCGGCCCGATCCGCAAACCTCAGGCCCGATCCGCAAACCTCAGGCCCGGCCCGCAAACCTCAGGCCCGGCCCGCAAACCTCAGGCCCGCAGCCCTCAGGCCCGATCCGGAGCTCTCAGGCCCGATCCGGAGCCCTCAGGCCCGATCCGGAGCCCTCAGGCCCGATCCGGAGCATGCACTGTCGCGAACACAACGGAAACGACCACGCGCAGCTCCAGCCCTCACGGCCATACGCCCCCGGACACCCACCCGCGCAGCTGAGGGTGCGCCACCCCCTGCACCCACCAGACCGCAGCTGCAGGTGCGCCACCCCCTTGCACCCACCAGACGGACCAGGTGCCTCTGGACACGCTCACCTGAGGACCCGCGATCCAAGGCGGAACCGCCCGCTCCGGGCACCGTGGCGGGGACGGGCTGTGGAGGCAACGGGCTGTGGGGGCCACCGGTTGGCGGGCCACGGGCTGTGAAGGCAACGAGCTGTGGGGGGCCACGGGCTGGAGAGCCACGGGGTGCAGGGCCATGGGGACTGCGGGCCACGGGGACTGCGGGCCACGGGGACTGCGGGCCACGGGGACTGCGGGCCACGGGACAACGGGCCACGGGACAACGGGAAACCACGGACCACAGGGGCGACGGGTATGGGGACTACGGGCCGCGGGGAACCACTGCCATCCGCCCCTCCCGCTCCACGATGGCAAGGTCGCCGGACTGGTCGGTCCGGTAGATGCTGGCTCCCAGCCGACGCAGGATGGCAAGCGTGGACAAGGCGGGATGGCCGTAGTCATTGTCGGCGCCCACGCTGATCAAGGCCGCCCGTGCGCCGACAGCCGACAAGAAGGCCGGGGATTGCCGGTTGGACCCATGGTGCGGAGTCTTGAGGATGTCGGCCTGTACCGCCGTCCGGCGCAACAGCTCATCCTGCGCCTCCGTCTCCAGATCACCGCTGAGCAGAACGGATCCGGACCGCCAGCGTACGTGGACGACGACGCTGGAGTTGTTGATTGCGCTTCCCTCCCCTTGCCCACTCATCTCACCCAAGGCGGGGTCGGGACCGAGCACGGTCAGCTCTGACGGGCCGAAGCGCCACCGAGTTCCGGGTGAGGCCGTCCATTCCGGTATCCCACGGCGTGCCAGCGTCGCCGAGAGATGCGCGATGGCTCTCGCGTTCGGGGGCTGCGGGCTGACGACCACGGCGCCGACGCGCCGGTCGCGGAGTACGCCGGGGAGGCCGTTCACATGGTCGGCGTGCGGGTGGGTGAGGATCAGGAGGGGGACGTCGTCGACGCCGATCCTGCGCAGGCACCGATCCATGACGATCGGATCAGGCCCGGTGTCGACCACGATCCCTCTTCCCGGTCCCGCCGCCACGACCAGCCCGTCCCCCTGCCCAACGTCACACATCACCATCAACCACCCCTTGGGCGGCCAGGAGCCGACGATAGGCGGGATCACCAGTACGGCGACCAAGACCGCACCGACCACGGCCATCGCCACGGCCCTCCACGCCCTGCGCCGCAGGATCGGCACGGCGATGGCCACCGCGAGCAGCAGCAACCCCAACCCCGGGAGCCCGCCTGGCCACGGCACGGTGGCGAAAGGCAGGTTCACTGCCCAGCGGGCGACGATGATGATCCACCCGACTGCATAACCGGCCGGGACGACGAGAAGCTCCGCGCCGCCGGGCCATACGGGCGCCACCAGGGCGGCACCGAAACCGAGCAACGTCGCGGGGGCCACCGCCGGGGCGACGAGCAGGTTGGCGATCACAGCGACGGGCGTCAACTGCCCCGACATCAGCACCAGAATGGGCGTCACCGCCACCTGCGCGGCCACCGGTACGACAACGGCCTCAGCCATCCAGCGCGGCCACCGATACGGCACCCTGAAGCAGCCTCCAGTCGTCGACGGCAGAGCCCGCTCTGACTTGAGATCAGGATTCGACTGCAGGCTGTGGTCCGGATGCAGGCTGTGGTCCGGGCGGGAGGCGTGTTGTCGCCGCAGATCTAGCTCATCCTGTGGGTCACGGTCAGGGTGCTTACTGTCTTTTGTGTTGTTCTGACCGTCGGTGTCGTCCTCGGCTTTTGGGGGTGACAGGCGGTCGCGCCAGCGTGGGGCGAGGACGAGGATTCCGGCGGTGGCCGCCACCGAGAGGGCGAAGCCGTACGAACGGGCTAGTTCTGGGGCGAACAGCACCAGGAGGAGGACCGTTGCCGACAGGGCCGCGAGGCCGTCCTTTGCTCGGCCTGTGCCCAGGGCAATGGCGGCGGCAAGGCCCATCAGGAGGGCGCGTAGAACGCTTGGCGAGGGGCGGGCGACCACGGCGAACGCGAGCATCGCGATGGCAGCGAAGACAGCCCTCACCGGGAGGGAGAGCCCGATGAGGCGGGAGAGGGCGAGGGCGGCGCCTGCCACGATTGCGAGGTTTGCTCCGCTCACTGCGTTCAAGTGGCTCAGGCCGGCCTCCTTGAGGTCGGACGACACTTGGGGATCCATGCGTGAGACGTCGCCGACGACCAAACCCGGCAGGAGGCCTTGCTGGTCGGTGGGGAGGGTGGCGGCGGCTGCCCGTAGGCCCGACCTGAGGCTGCCCGCTGCTGTTTGGAGCAGGGACGGAGGCGTCAGGACTCGTGGCGGACCTTGCACCAGGAGGATGGCTGCGACGAGGTCGCCTGGGGTTGGCTTGGCCAGGCGACCGGTCACTTCTACGTGCTGGCTGGGGAGCAGGGTGCTCCAGTCGTGGCCGTTGGCGAAGACGGTGATGGGGACGTTGACGGCCTGGCGGTTGCCGGCTGTTTGGATGATCTTCAGGGTGGCCGGGGTCACGTAGCTCTCTTGGTTGAAGTGACCGCTTCTGTTTTGTCTGCGCTTGGGGTCGTCCGTTAGGGCGATCTGGGCCTTGATAGAGGTGTTCTTCTTGGCCAAGTCGGCTGTTGGGCCGGTGGTCAGGGCGTGGACTCTGAGGGCTATCGACGCTGAGGCAGCGGCCGCGCAGATGAGGGTGGCAATGGTGATGTTGCGCCAAGGGGTGGGGTGAGGTGGTCGCCGTGATTCCCGTTGGGGGTGCGGGCTCCGATGCTGGTCGGAAGGGAGGCAAGGTTCTCGCCACGTCTGCGGGGGTCGGGAGGGTGGATCCCATGCAGGGTGGCGGCCAGTGTCGGTGGGTGACTGTGAACGTCCATCCGTGGGCCACGGATGCCGATCCGTGAGCTTGGCGAGCTTGCTGGCCAGGCTCGTCAGCAAGATCGGTGAGTGGGTGGGCCAGGGCCAGATGCGGCTCGCGCGGCGCTGGGCGGCCAAATCCTCGCACCGGGTGGCTGGGTCCCTGTGTTGGGTGGTCCGGGTGGTGGGTGCTTGCTGGGATGGGAGGCGGGTGCGCCGCAGTATGGGTCGGGCGGGCCAGGCTACGGCTGCGGCGGCCAGGGCTGTGGACAGGGTGACGATCAGGGCTGTGCGGGCGGAGCAGCCGATTAGGACCAAGGCACTTGCCCAGGCGGCCAGTGCGGGGAGGATGAGGGGCCAGGTGTGTTCACGCTGGGCAGTGTCGGGATCGGGGTGAGTGGCTCCGGTGTTCGTGCTGGCGCCGTCGGAAGACCGGGCACCGTCGGAAGACCGGGCGCTGTCGAGTGGAGAGTTGGTGTTGTTTCGGTTTGGGGGTGTTGGGCGGGTGTCGTCGGTACGCGGGGTGGCCATGTCAGACGCGGACCTTTGGCTTGAGTTCTTCGTACTTTCGTGGGCCTATGCCGGTCACCTCGCGTAGTTGTTCGACGGTGGTGAAGCCGCCGTGAGTGTCTCGGAACTGGGCTATGCGGGCTGCCAGGACTTCGCCCACTCCTGGGAGTTGTTCGAGTTGGTCGGTTGTGGCGGAGTTGAGGTCGAGCAGGGTAGTGGCCGGGTCTGCGATGGGTGAAGCTTGGGTTGCCTGGCCGGTGGGGGTGCCTACGACTATCTGTTCGCCGTCGATCAGGCGTCTGGCGAGGTTGAGTGTGCCTGTGGAGGCGCCGCGGGAGACTCCTCCGGCTGCTGCCACCGCGTCTGTGACTCGGGCGCCTGTTGGGAGTAGGTAGACGCCCGGTTTGCGGATCTTGCCGGTGACGTGGACGGTCACCTTGGCGACGGCGGTGGGGGACGGCGACCTCGGTGGGTGTGAGATCGGGGTGGGGGGTGGCAACGGCTCCGGTGAAGGCTGGGAGCGCCAGAGGAAGAACGCTGCTACGGCTGCGGCGAGGGCTCCCAAGACCAGCAGGACTCGGAGGCCGGGCTTGCCTGGGTCGAGGGCTGGGGCCTGGGAGGTGAGGGCTGCGCGGAATGCTTGGAAGGTGGGTGGGACGGGGGCGGGTCCGCGCTTTTGGTCGGGTGGTGGTGATGCGTTTGATCGTTGGTTGGGGATTTGGTGGGGTGCGCGTGAGGTGACGGCATCAGCATGGTCATGCCCCTCTGGAGGTGTTCTTGAGGGAGTGTCGTTCCAGCGGCTTTCCTCGCCCTCGCCTGATGCTGCGGGTGCAGGGTCCTCCCAGCGGGTTCCGTGGCGCAGGGTGAGGGCGGCATCGTCCCAAGCTTCTCTCTCACGGGGTTCGGTTGAAGGCTGTCCGGGTTGTTGTGCTGAGTCGTGGGTCCGTGCATGGGCCCCGGCCGCCGGCTCGGTCATGGCGCCTGTGAGCCGACCGAGAGAGCGGCGGGAGCGGCGGGTAGGCGCGGTGATCGACCGTAGCCGGGATTCGGCTATGGTCCGCTCCGCCGTGGGGTCGGGGGTTCGCACGGCTGAGAACGTAGATCCTCAGCGGTTCTCGGGGAGGTCCCGAACCGCATTCTGGGGATGGGGCGGGAGATGAGCGAAGGGGGTGTGGACAACCAGGCCGGCATGATCAAGGTGAGCGTGCACGTAAGCGAGCTGAGGATCACGCTCAGGAGGATGCGGGCAGGGTGTGGTAGGACTGCGCACGAGGCTGAAGGGTCATGCTGAGCGTCGCAGGGCTGAGGGGTGTTGTGCTGGGGGTCGCCGAGTTGGACGGGCACGCTCGGCCTCCTCAGGGCCGACCGGCTCTGCTGGGCCTCGCAGGGCTGGGAAGCCGTGGTACTGCCCATCGCCGGGCAGGAGGCGCACCCTCGGCCGCCTCAGGGCCGAAGCGCTCTGCAGGGCGTCGCAGGGCTGAAGATGCCGAGTGTTGCTGGGCTGAGGGCCATGCTCGGCGTCGGAAGGCTGGGGGCCTGCTGGTCGTCAGGGCCGAAGAGCCATGCAGGGCCTCGGATTAAAGGGTCCTGCTGGGCCTCGGAGAGTTAACTGCCGGGCATCTGATGGCTGAGGGTGCTGTTGGGCGGCCTCTGACGGCTCAGGCTCTGCTCGGGCGTGCAGGCCTGAGGGTTCTGCTGGATGTCGCAGGGCTGACCGTTCTGCTGCGCTTCAGGGGGTGAGGGGCCTGCTGGGCGACGGGGGTACCAGTCCCTCAGGCGAGGTGGTGTGCGTGCGGCTTCGGCGAAAGATCAGGGGGTGCCGGATGTGACCGTGAGGCCCAGCATGCCGGGCCCCACGTGGACGCCGATCACCGCCCCCACCTCCACCACCCGCAGCTCCACCAGCCCGGCCAGCCGCTTCGGCAGGCGTTCTGCCAGGGCCTCGGCGCGGTCGCTCGCCCCCAGATGCTGTACGGCGACCTCCACGGGCCCCTCGCCCGCAGCGTGGACGGCGAGGTCCTCCAGACGGGCGATGGCGCGGGAGGACGTGCGGACCTTCTCCAGGAGCGAGATGCGGCCGTCCACGATGTGGAGCAGCGGCTTGATCATGAGGGCCGAGCCGACGAGGGAGGCGGCGGTGCCGATGCGGCCGCTGCGTCGTAAGGCGTCGAGGGTGTCCACGTAGAAGAACGTCCGGGTGGTCTCCATGCAGCGGCGGGCCGCCGCCGTCACCACCTCCAGGGCGGCTCCGCGAGCGGCGGCGCGGGCGGCGGCCAGGACCGGGTAGCCGAGGCCCATGGCGATCGAGCGGCTGTCGATCACTTCCACGGGCACGGGCGCATCGGACGCGGCCGCCTGGGCGGAATCGGCGATGCCGGACATATCGCGGGAAACGTGGATCGAGATGATTCCGGTCGCGCCCGCGGCCGCCAGGGAGGCGTAGCAGGAGGCGAAGCTCTCCGGGGCGGGGCGGGAGGTGGTGGCCGTGGTGAGGTCGCCGGTGAACAGCGGCTCGTCGTACGAGACCCCGCCGGCGATCACCTGGACGGGGACGACCGTGACACCCGGGACGGCAGGCAGGTAGGCGGTCGAGTCGGTGACCACGGCGACCGAGGGCGGCATAACCCCGAGCGTAACTACTGGACCGGCGTCCCACCCCGCCACACGCGGCGCGGCTTGAGACCGAAGGACCAGGCGAAGGCGCCCTCGTGGTCGGCGTCCCACTGCACGATGTCGGCCAGCCGGCCCGGCGCCAGGACGCCGCGGTCGGGAGCGCCCAGGACGGTGGCGCCGCCGAGGGTGGCCGCGCGCAGCGCGTCGTTGACGCTCATCCCGAACGCCGACACCGCCATGGCGATGACCAGGGACATCGAGGTGATGCCGCAGAAGCCGGGGTTGTGGTCGCTGCCGAGGGCGATCTGGACGCCGTGCTTGATCATCTGGCGGACCGGCGGGAGGTGGCCGCGCTGCAGGGCCGTGGCCGGGCAGACGACGGCGGGCACGCCGTAGCGGGACATGATCGCGATGTCCTCGTCCGACATGTGGTGCAGCCCGTCGGCGGAGGCGCAGCCGAGCTCGGCGGCCAGCTGGACGGCGCCGCGGCGGCTGAAGATGCCGGCGTGGATGCGCGGCAGGAGCCCGACGTTGCGGCCCGAGGCCAGCACCCAGCGGGACTCCTCGGTGGTGAAGTGGCCCTCGTCGCAGTAGACGTCGACGCTGTCGGCGCCCGCCGCGGCGGCGTCGGCGCACCAGGCGCCCACGGCCTCGACGTATTCGCGCTGGCGGCCGAAGTATTCGGGTGGCACCACGTGCGCCGCCAGGAAGGTGACGTGCACCCGCGGCATCATCGGCTCCTTCTCCAGCTCGCGCAGGAGCCGCACGTCGGCCAGCTCGCCGTCGCGGGTGAGGTGGTAGCCGGTCTTGGCCTCGACCGTGGTGGTGCCGCTGAGCAGCCAGCCCCGCAGCCGCTCGCGCACGCCGTTGCACAGGGTCCACGGGTCGGTGCCGCGGGTCACGGTGACCGTGGAGCCCACGCCGCCGCCCGCCGCGGTGATCGAGGCGGCGCTGGAGCCGCCGGTGCGGATGGCCAGCTCGGCGTAGCGGTTGCCGGCGTAGACGGGGTGGGTGTGGGCGTCGATGAGACCGGGCGTGACGAGAGCGCCGCCGAGGTTTTCGACGTGGTCGACGTCGACGATGTCGTCGACGACTCCGGGGACGCTCTGCGGGAGGTCGGGCGCACGCCCGACCCACGCGATGCGGTCGTTGTGCACGAGGATGGCGGCGTTGCTGAGGACCTCGTTACCGGTCCACAGGCGGCCGATGTTGGTCAGCAGTCGAACGGTCACCGCATCACCGCCCTGCGTGAGCCCCCGCCCGCGCACCGGCATGGGCGCAGCGCACAGCTCAGGGGCTGTGCCGCGCCCACTGAGTCCGCTCCGGGTCCGGACGACATGGGGGGTCTCCTGCTCTCATCCGCATCGAGTTGTGCGGTGACCGTATCGCCAGAGTCATGATCCGGCGATTTCAGTTCAGTTACGTTATTTCACAGCTGGGCTTGCTGTACAGGGTTATTCGGAAGAAAGACCACTGATCCCAGCCGTCACCCAGCCCCACCTCGTCCCCAAGGCCCCCGTTGACGACTTTGATCACAAGAGTCATCATCCGAAACCTAGACCCAACCCTAGAAACCCGACCGCGTAAGGGGTCTGGCCGATTCTAGCAATCCCAGGGTTCGGGGACCACTGCCGCTTTTGGGTGACCATGCGTGCTTTGCGGCGAGGGCCACCCCACAACGTAACGTTCGCCGCCGACGTTCCAGCCTGCCACACGCCGCCGTCGCGCCCGACCGGTGTCATCGTTCGCCGACTGTCACGGCAGTCCCGCCCGGACGTGCTCGGCCGGGCGACCCCACCGTACCGCTTGTGTGGGAGTCGCCCGGCCGCAACGACGGACCCGGGGGGTGACCGGAGGGTTAGAAGACCCGCTCCACGGGCTTGCCGACCCGCTCGAGCTCCTGCCACAGGCTGGGCAGCACCCGGGCGTGCAGGATCGTGCCGTCCTCCACGTGCTCCACGGAGAGCACCTCGCCCTCCTTGTGGGCCCGGGAGATCAGGTCTCCCCTGTTGTACGGCACCAGCAGCTGGATCTCGTGGTCCAGCCGGGGCAGCTCCCGCTCGATGACCGCCATCAGCTCGGGGATGCCGCGGCCGGTCCGCGCCGACACCACGACGCAGTCGCGCTCGCGCCGCATGATCCGGTCGATCACGTCCTGCTCGGCCGCGTCGGCCTTGTTGATCACGACGATCTCGCGGATCTCGGAGGCGCCATCGATGTCGGCGAGCACCTCGCGCACGGCGGCCAGCTGGCCCTCGGGGTCGGGGTGCGAGCCGTCCACCACGTGCAGGATCAGGTCGGCCTCGGCGACCTCCTCCAGCGTCGAACGGAACGCCTCGACGAGCTGGTGCGGCAGGTGCCGCACGAAGCCCACGGTGTCGGCGATCGTGAAGAGCCGGCCTTCGGCCGTGCGCGCCCGGCGTACGGTCGGGTCGAGGGTGGCGAACAGCGCGTCCTCCACCAGCACCCCGGCTCCCGTGACGCGGTTGAGCAGCGAGGACTTGCCCGCGTTGGTGTAGCCGGCGATGGCCACGGCGGGAACCTCGCGCCGCTGGCGCTGGTAGCGCATGGTGTCGCGCGAGGTGGACATGCCGCTGATCTGGCGGCGCAGCTTGGCCATGCGCTCGCGGATGCGGCGCCGGTCCAGCTCGATCTTGGTCTCACCGGGGCCACGGCCGCCGATGCCGACGCCGCCCGCGGCGCGACCGCCGACCTGCCTGGACAGGTTGCCACCCCAGCCGCGCAGGCGGGGCAGCAGGTATTGGAGCTGTGCCAGCTCGACCTGGGCCTTGCCCTCGCGGCTCTTGGCGTGCTGGGCGAAGATGTCGAGGATCAGGGCGGTGCGGTCGATGACCTTGACCTTGACCGTCTCCTCGAGCTGGCGGAGCTGGCCTGGGGTCAGCTCGCCGTCGCAGATCACGGTGTCGGCGCCGGTCGACTCGACCACGTCGCGTAGCTCGAGCGCCTTGCCCGAGCCGATGTAGGTGGCGGGATCCGGCTTCTGGCGGCGCTGGATGAGGCCGTCGAGCACCTGCGACCCAGCCGTCTCGGCCAGGAGCTTGAGCTCCAGCAGGGAGTTTTCCGCGTCGTCCACTGTGCCTGACGTCCAGACGCCGACGAGGACGACCCGCTCCAGCCGCAGCTGCCGGTACTCGACCTCGGAGACATCCTGGAGTTCGGTGGAGAGGCCCGCCACGCGGCGCAGCGCCTGGCGCTCCTCGAGGTCCATGTCGCCGGTCTCGAACTCGTCGAAGTCGAGCGCGGTGTAATCGTGCATTCGTGTCATCTCTATTAGGGAACGTCTGGACACCTCGGTGTCTTCCCACGATGGTGGCACGACACCCCCGCCACAATCACCCCCTTATCCGGCAGCCACCGTGACGTCGCCGGATCCGGCCTTGAGCGAGATCTTGTGGGGAGACGAGCTGTCCTTCTTGACCGAGACGTTCGCGTCGCCGGACCCCACCTGGGTCTTCACGTCGTAGGCCCCGTCGGGCACGCGGAGCACGACGTCCCCGGAGCCGGCCCGCAGATCGGCGCTGTCGGGCACGGAGGTGTACTTGAGCTCGATGTTCCCGGACCCCGCCTCCGCGACGACCTTCTTGCCCGCCAGCTCCGCGGCGTCGAGGTCGCCGGAGCCGACGTGTACGCCGAGCTCCCCGGTCAGGCCCCTGAGCGTGATGTTGCCCGAGCCGTTGTCCAGGTCGACGGTCAGCCCCTTGGGGATCTCGATCTTGTAGTCGACGCTGCAGCTGCCCAGGCTCGACGGGCAGTCGTACGAGAGGCGCAGCGCGCCGCCCTCGACGCCGTGCTCCGGCTTCGGCTTGTCGTCGCCGCGCCAGCGCAGCGTCTCGGTGACGCGTACGGCGCTGCCGCCGGTCTCGGTCACCTCGGTATCGCCCGCGCCACTCTTGACCTGCAGCCTGGCGACCTTGTCCGTCACCTCGTACGACGCGGTCTCCTCGCTGCTCGGGCCGGCGATGCTCGCCATCCCGCACCCCGTCAACATCAGCGTGGAGGCCAGCAGCCCGCCCGCGATCGCGATGGTCTTCATGCCCCCAATCCTGTCCGGGAAGAACCCCGGTCACATCGGGGATGCCCCCGACGACTCCCCGAAGGAACCCCAACCTTTGACCCGGGACTACCAGGGGAGTAACTTCACTTCCACAATCCAGAAGTCATTTTCCACGAAGCGGAAAGGCACCCCATGGAGATCACCGGCCCGATGCTCGACCGGTTCGACGAGATCCTCACTCCTGAGGCGCTCGATTTCGTGGCGACTCTCGAGCGGGAGTTCGGCGCCAGGCGGCTGGAGCTGCTGGAGGCCCGTCAGGCGCGGCAGGCGGAGCTGTCCGCGGGCGGCCTGCTCGACTTCCTGCCGGAGACGAAGCAGGTCAGGGAGGCCGACTGGCAGGTCGCGCCGCCCGCGCCCGGTCTGGAGGACCGCCGGGTGGAGATCACCGGCCCGGTCGACAAGAAGATGACCATCAACGCGCTCAACTCCGGCGCCAAGGTCTGGCTGGCCGACTTCGAGGACGCCAACTCTCCGCTCTGGGAGAACTGCGTGAGCGGCCACCTCAACCTGCGCGACGCGCTCGACCGCGCGATCGACTTCGAGACCGGCGGCAAGTCGTACGCGCTCAGGCCCGACGACGAGCTGGCCACGGTCGTCGTGCGCCCGCGCGGCTGGCACCTGGACGAGAAGCACGCCCAGGTGGACGGGCAGCCGGTCTCGGGCTCGCTGTTCGACTTCGGGCTCTACTTCTTCCACTGCGCCCAGCGGCAGATCGACAAGGGCAAGGGCCCGTACTTCTACCTGCCCAAGATGGAGTCCCACCTGGAGGCGCGGCTCTGGAACGACGTGTTCACCAGGGCTCAGGAGCTCCTCGGCATCCCGCACGGCACGATCAGGGCGACCGTCCTCATCGAGACCTACCCGGCCGCGTTCGAGATGGAGGAGATCCTGTACGAGCTCCGCGACCACTCGGCGGGACTCAACGCGGGCCGCTGGGACTACCTGTTCAGCGTGATCAAGAAGTTCCGGACCCGGGGCCGCGAGTTCCTGCTGCCCGAGCGGAACGCGGTCACGATGACGGCCCCGTTCATGCGCGCGTACACCGAGCTGCTGGTGCGCACCTGCCACAAGCGCGGCGCGCACGCCATCGGCGGGATGGCGGCCTTCATCCCCTCGCGGCGCGACCCCGAGGTGAACGCCGTGGCGCTGGAGAAGGTGCGGGCGGACAAGACGCGCGAGTCGGGCGACGGCTTCGACGGCTCGTGGGTGGCGCACCCCGACCTGGTGCCGGTGTGCCGTGAGGTGTTCGACGGCGTGCTGGGGTCGCGGCCCAACCAGCTCGACCGGCTGCGCGAGGACGTCAACGTGACCGCGGCCGAGCTGCTGGCCGTCTCCGAGACGCCGGGCGAGATCACCGAGACCGGGCTGCGCAACAACGTGGACGTGGCGCTGCGCTACCTCGCCGCCTGGATGGGCGGCCTGGGCGCGGTGGCGATCCACAACCTCATGGAGGACGCGGCCACCGCCGAGATCTCGCGCTCGCAGATCTGGCAGTGGATCCACAACGACATCACGCTCGCCGACACGGGCGCCCAGGTGACGAAGGAACTGGTCGAGCAGATCATCGCGGAGGAGCTCGCCAGGATCGCCGAGGAGCCCGGCCACGACGACAAGCTGTACGGTCAGGCGACCGCGCTGTTCAAGCAGGTGGCGCTGGACGACGACTTCGCCGAGTTCCTGACGCTTCCCGCCTATGCTCAAATGCCGTAGAACTAGGAAAAAGAGGGGGATCGGGTGCTGGAAACGCTGACAGCGGCCCTGCGCTCGCTGCTGCCCCATGACTCGGTGATCACCGATCCGGTACGCCTGCGCACGTACGAGTGCGACGGCCTCACCTACCACCGGGCGACCCCCGGCGTGGTCGTGCTGCCCGACACGGCCGAGCAGGTCGCCCGCGTGGTACGCGCGTGCAACGACTTCGGCGTGCCCTTCGTGGCCAGGGGCTCGGGCACCGGCCTGTCAGGGGGCGCGCTCCCCCGCGAGGACGGCGTGCTCATCGTCACCTCCAAGATGCGCGGCATCCTGGAGATCGACTTGGACAACCGCCGGGCGGTCGTCGAGCCCGGCGTCACCAACCTGGCCATCACCGAGGCCGTGCGCGACCGGGGCTACTACTACGCGCCCGATCCCTCCAGCCAGCAGGTCTGCTCCATCGGCGGCAACGTCGCCGAGAACTCCGGCGGCGCCCACTGCCTCAAGTACGGCTTCACGGTCAACCACGTCGAGGCCTGCGAGATCGTCACCCCCGACGGCGACCTGGTCACGCTCGACCGCATGGACCCCGGCTACGACCTGCTGGGCGCGTTCATCGGCTCCGAGGGCACGCTGGGCATCGCCACCAAGATCACGGTACGCCTCTGCCGCGCGCCCGAGGTCGTGACCACGGTGCTGGCCGCGTTCGAGAGCATCGAGCAGGGCGGCCAGGCCGTCTCGGCGATCATCGGCGCGGGCATCGTGCCCGCCGCGATCGAGATGATGGACGCGCTGGCCATCGAGGCGGCCGAGGCTGCCGTCGCCTGCCGCTACCCCGAGGGCGCGGGCGCCGTGCTGATCGTGGAGCTGGACGGCCCGCGGGCGGAGGTGGACGAGCAGTTCGCCCGGCTCACGGAGATCTGCTCGGGCGCCTTCGAGCTGCGGGTGGCCGCCGGCGCGGACGAGCGGGCGGCGATCTGGAAGGGCCGCAAGTCGGCGTTCGCCGCCGTCGGGCGCATCAGCCCGGCCTACATCGTGCAGGACGGCGTCGTGCCGCGCACATCCCTGCCCGGCGTGCTGGCGGCCATCGACCGGCTCTCGCACGAGCACGGCATCAGGGTCGCGAACGTCTTCCACGCGGGAGACGGCAACCTGCACCCGCTCGTGCTGTTCGACGACGCGGAGCCGGGGGCCGGCGAGCGGGCCGAGGTGGTCTCCGGGGCGATCCTCGACCTGTGCATCGAGCACGGCGGCTCGATCACGGGCGAGCACGGAGTCGGGGTGGATAAATCCCGCTATATGCCGAAGATGTTCAGCGCGGACGACCTGGACACCATGCAACTCGTCCGGTGCGCGTTCGACCCCCGCGGCCTGTCGAACCCGGGCAAGGTGTTCCCCACCCCGCGCCTGTGCGGCGAGGTGCCGGGAGTGCGCAAGGGCGTGCACCCGCTGGTGGAGTCGGGGAAGGCGGAGCAGTTCTGATGCTGGCCGACACGGGGGTGACCATCAGGCGGGCGGACGCCGACGACGCCGTCAACGGCGTGCTGCCCCGCTGGGTCGCCCTGCCCGAGACGGTCGAGGAGATCTCGGCCGTGCTGCGGGCCTGCGCCGAGCAGGACCTGGCGGCGGTGCCCGCGGGCGGCGGCACGAAGCTGCACTGGGGCGCCCCGCCCGAGCGCTGCGACGTGCTCATCGACCTGTGCTGCATGAACTCCCTCATCGAGCACGCCGCCGGCGACCTCGTCGTGCGCGCGCAGGCCGGGCTGACCATGGACGCGCTGGCCGCCGCGCTCGCCGAGCAGGGCCAGGAGCTGGCGCTCGACCCGCCGTTCAGGGAGCACACCACGGTCGGCGGCACGCTCGCCACCGCGACGGCGGGCCCGCGCGCCTTCCGGTACGGCACCGCCCGCGACCTGCTCATCGGCATCACGGTCGTGCTGGCCGACGGGACCGTCGCCAGGTCCGGCGGCCGGGTGGTCAAGAACGTCGCGGGCTACGACCTCGGCAAGCTCTTCACCGGCTCGCAGGGCACGCTCGGCGTGATCGCGGAGGCCACGTTCCGGCTGCACCCGCGGCCCGTGGAGCGGCGCTGGCTCGTGGCGACCACCGAACCGGCCGACGACGTGCTGCTCCGCCTGGCCGCCTCCCAGGCCGAGCCGTCCGCCGTGGAGATCGACTGCCCCGACGGCAAGGAGGCGACGGTCGCGGTGCTGGTGGAGGGCTCGGCGGCCGAGCAGCGCGCGCTGGCGCTGCGCGAGGTGCTGGGCGAGGGCACGGTCACGGCTGAGGCGCCGGAGTGGTGGGGGCTGATCCTCAGGGACGACGTGCTGCTGGAGGCCCGGTTCCCGCCCGCGCGCGCGGCCGGGGCGCTGGCCGCCGCCGGGGAGGCCGGGTTCGCCTTCCGCGGGTCGGCCGCGGCGGGGCGGGCGTACCTGGAGCTCTGGGGCGAGGTCTCGCAGGAGGAACTGGCGGCGACCGTCACCCTGCTGCGGGGCCGGATCGAGGCGCTGGGCGGGCGGCTGAACGTGCTGGCCACGCCGTACGAGGGCGTCGACAGGTGGGGGCAGGTGAGCGGGCTGCCGTTGATGCGGCGGGTCAAGGAACGGTTCGACCCCGGGCGCAGGATGTCTCCCGGCCGGTTCTTGGGAGGCATTTGACATGGACCCGGAGCTGATCAACGACTGCGTGCACTGTGGGTTCTGCCTCCCCACGTGCCCGACGTACGTGCTGTGGGGCGAGGAGATGGACTCGCCGCGCGGCCGCATCCACCTGATGAAGCAGCACGTCGAGGACACCCCGGTCACCCCGGAGATGGCCGGGCACTTCGACGCCTGCCTGGGGTGCATGGCGTGCGTCACGGCCTGCCCGTCCGGGGTCCGGTACGACCGCCTGATCGAGCAGACCAGGGCCGAGGTGGAGCGCACGCACGTGCGGGATCCGCAGGAGCGGGCCGTGCGCGGGATCGTGTTCAGCCTGTTCCCCTATCCGCGCAGGCTGCGGCTGCTGCGGCCGGGGATGTGGCTGGCCGAGCGCCTGGCGCCGTTCCTCGCCAGGGCCGATCCGAGCCTCGGCGCCATGGCCGCGCTCGCGCCGCGCGTCGAGCACCGGCAGCGGATGCCGCGCGTCGTCAGGGCCAGGGGCGAGCGTCGGGCCGTGGTGGGCATGCTCACCGGATGCGTGCAGGGCGAGTTCTTCCCCCAGGTGAACGCGGCCACCGCGCGGGTGCTCTCCCTGGAGGGCTGCGACGTGGTCATCCCGCGCGGTCAGGGCTGCTGCGGGGCGCTCAGCGTGCACTCCGGGCGCGAGGATCAGGCCAGGCGGCTGGCGCGCCGCACGGTCAGGACGTTCGAGAGGGCCGGGGTCGACACCGTCGTGGTGAACGCGGCCGGCTGCGGCTCGTCGATGAAGGAGTACGGCGAGCTGCTCGGGCGCGAGCCGGGGTTCAGGGTGGTCGATCTGTCGGAGTACCTCGCCGAGCTGGGGCCCGTGGCCAAGCGGCACCCGCTGCCGCTCACCGTCGCCTACCACGACGCCTGCCACCTGGCCCACGCCCAGGGCGTGCGCGCCCAGCCGCGCGAGCTGCTGAGCGGCATCCCCGACCTGGTGGTCCGCGAGATCCCCGAGTCGGCCATCTGCTGCGGGTCGGCGGGCACGTACAACATCTTCCAGCCGGAGGCCGCCCGCGACCTCGGCGACAGGAAGGCCGGCGCGGTCGCCACGACCGGCGCCGAGCTGCTGGTCTCGGCCAACCCCGGCTGCACGATGCAGATCGCCGCGGCCATGCGGCGCGCCGGCTCGGACATCAGGGTGGCCCACACGGCCGAGGTGCTCGACGCTTCGCTGCGCGGGGTAACCCTATGAGCGTTCAGTCGGTGGAGCGGGCGCTGGACGTGCTGGAGGCGCTGGCCGAGCACGGGGGTGAGGCGGGCCTGTCGGAGATCGCCGCCAGGACCGGCCTGCCGTACGGGACCATCCACCGGCTGCTGCGCACCCTGCTCGCCCGCGGCTACGTGCGCCAGGAATCCGACAAGAGGTACGCCCTGGGCGGCGGCCTCGTGCGGCTGGGCGGCATCGCCGAGAGCATGGTGGGCGTGTGGGCGCAGCCGTACCTGACCAAGATGGTCGAGCTGTCCGGCGAGACCGCCAACCTGGCCGTGCTCGAAGGCGACTTCGTCGTCTACGTGGCGCAGGTGCCCTCGCCCCGCAGGCTGCGGATGTTCGCCGAGGTGGGCCGGCGGGTGCTGCCGCACAGCACGGCCGTGGGCAAGGCGCTGCTGGCCGGGCGGCCCGCGGCCGAGGCGGTGGCCGTCTTCGAGCGCACCGGCATGCCCCGGCGCACCCCCAACACGATCACCGACCTGACGGCCATGCTGGCCGAGCTCGAGCTCGTCAGGGCCCAGGGTTACGCCATGGACCTGGGCGAGGAGGAGCTCGGCGTGCACTGCCTGGCCGTGCCCGTGTGGGACGGCGAGCGGGTGGTGGCCGCGATGTCGGTCTCCGGGCCCGCCGAGCGGATCGACGCGATCGACCGCGACGACCTGGCCGAGGGCATGCGCAAGATCGCGCTCGACTTCGGCAACGAGCTCGGCCCGGCGGTCGACGCACGCTGAACGAAGTTACGGTTAGGGCATGTGTAGAAGCATCAAAACCCTGCGCCCCCCGTTCACCGAGAGCGTCACCGAAGAGGACGTGCGGGCGGCGGCCTTGCAGTACGTCAGGAAGATCTCCGGCTTCCGCGCGCCCGCCGCGCACAACGCCGAGGCGTTCGACCGGGCGGTGGAGACGATCACCAAGGCGTCGGAGGAGTTGCTCGGGGCTCTCCAAGTTCGCGGATCGCGTTGACAGGCACCCGCGGTCGGTGAAGTGTTCCCTCGTGTAGGCCCCGAGCGAGGGAGCGCCCATGATCAGCGGGTTGTACCAGGGACAGGACGGCGACTCGCAGCTGGCGCTCCGGGTCGACGTCGACGGGACCAGGCCCACCGGGCGGGTGAGCGGCGACCTGTTCACCGTGGCGGGCGCGACGACCTCCTACGCCGGCTCGTTCGTGGTCAACGCGCCCACTGTGCGGGAGTCCCGGATCCAGGGGCGCGGGGTCTTCACGTTCGACACTCCGGTGAAGGACGTGAGCGTCACGGTCGCCGACGGGTCGGGCACGGCCGAGGTCGCGGGGCGCACGTACCAGGTGGCCTTCGCCTCTCCGTACTTCCGCAGCGTGCTGCTGGAGCAGGACTCCGTGATCGGGACCGTGCCGTTCGTGTCGTACCGGACCGGCACGCTGCCGGGGCCGGGCGGCTCGCCGGCCAGGGAGCTGAGCGTGGCGTCGGCGTACGCCGAGGCGGGCATCGAGCTGACCCTCGCCCAGCCGAGGGTGATCCCGGTGGACGGGTCGGGCGCGGACCTGGCGTGGGACGACGCCGAGCTGCATCACGCGATGACGCAGCAGTTCAGCGGGTTCGGCGACGCGCCGGCCTGGCGCGTGTGGCTGCTGGTGGCCAGCAAGCACGTGGGCGGCTACCGGGGCATCATGTTCGACTACAACGACGCGCACCAGCGGCAGGGGTCCGCGGTGTTCTACGACGTGATCAAGGGGACCACGCCGCAGGCGCAGCGGGCGCAGCTGCGTACGTACGTGCACGAGCTCGGGCACGCCTTCAACCTGCTGCACTCCTGGCAGAAGAACCTCGGCACCCCGCCCCAGCCGCTGGGCCCCGACGGCGGCTTCGGCGACCTGTCGTGGATGAACTATGTGCAGAACTACCGCCCAGGCGGCGAGCCAGGTTACTGGGCCGCCTTCCCGTTCCATTTCACGGACCCGGAGCTGATCCACCTGCGCCACGGCTTCTACCGTGACGTGGCCATGGGCGCGAACGCGTTCGGCACCGGCGCCGCCGAGATCGCGCCGTTCGAGCAGCCCGTCGAGGACCGCTCCGGGCTGCGGCTGGAGCTGCGCGCCAAGGAGTCGTTCGAGCTGGGCGAGCCCGTCGTGGTCGAGTTCAAGCTGTCCTGCGCCGGCGAGCCCCGCGTCACGCACGGCCACCTGCACCCCGACACCGAGTTCACCCAGGTGTCGATCACGCAGCCGGGCGGCAGGACCGTGCTGTACCGGCCGATGATGCGGCACTGCGTGGACGCCTCGCCGGAGATCTGGCTGGACGAGGGCAACCCGGCCATGTACCGCAGCGCGTACATCGGGCACGGCCGCGACGGGCACTACTTCCAGCAGCCCGGCGAATACCACGTGCGCGCCCAGTACATCGCCGCGGACGGCTCCCGCATCGTCTCCCCCGCGTGCCTGGTCAGGGTGCGCTTCCCGGTCAGCCGCGACGACCACCAGGTGGCCGAGCTGATGCTCGGCGAGGAGCAGGGACAGCTGTTCTCGCTGCTCGGCTCCGACTCGCCCGCGCTGCGCTCGGGCAACGAGGCCCTGGACGAGGTCATCGACCGGTACGGCGCCCACCCGCTGGCCGTCTACGCCCGCATGGTCAAGGGGCTGAACGCCGAGCGCGAGTTCAAGGCGGTGACGGCGGGCAAGCGGCTGCGTGTCCGGCCGCCGGATCCCAAGCAGGGCATCGAGCACCTCAGCCAGGTCGCCCGCGACGCGAGCATCGACAACATCACCCTGAACCTGGTGATGCGCCGCCTGGCCAGGGCCGAGGCGCGGCAGGGAGACCTGGACCGGGCGAACGCGGTGATGGACCAGATGGTCGCCACGTTCCAGGCCAAGGGGGTGAACCCCGTCGTCCTGGGGCAGATCCAGCGCCAGGCGGAGCTGACGAAGACAGCCCTGAGCGCGGAGGCCTAGATCATTCGAGCAGGCGGTGCTGGGCGGCGAGGAAGCCCGCGTGGAAGCGGGTCCTGGCGTCCAGGCGCTCGCACAGCATCTGCACTCGGCGCTGCACCGTACGCGGGCTGAGCCCCAGCTGCCTGGCGATGGCGTCGTCCTTCATCCCGGCCGCCAGCAGCGCCAGCACCTCCGTGTCGGGCGTGCGCGGCCACACCTCGGGCTCCAGGCCGTCCGCGGCGGTCAGGCGGAGCGGCACGGCGGCCCGCCACAGCGTCTCGAACAGCCCCACCAGCGCGTCCAGCAGCGCGGACGGGTGCACCACGAGCGCGCTCTCCACGGCCTGGTCCTCGTCGGAGACCAGGGGCAGGATGGCCGTGCGGGCGTCGGCGATGGCCAGCTTGACCGGCACCTGCCCGAGCCTGGCCTCCTCGCCGTCGGCGATGGCCCGCCGCGTGTGGGCCAGCATGCCGGGGTGCTCGAACGCCTGCGGACCGTAGATGCCGCGAATGGGCGCCCCCTGGCGGGCCGCCCGCCTGCGGTTCTCCCGGTCGTCGCTGACATCCACCGCGTACGGCGGATGCACCAGCACGAGCATCTCCCGCGTGGCGTTGCGCTCCAGCTGGAGATAGCGGCGGGCCACGGCGTCGCGCCCGCTCACCACCTCCAGCACCTCCTCCGGGTGCGGCCCGTTGCGCTCGGCGACCTCGGTGGCCAGCAGCGCGGCGGCGGCCCTGCTGTGCGCGATCTCCTCCTGGCGGCGCGCGACGAGGATGTCGATGGCGACGTTCGGCGGAGTGGCGATCAGCCGCAGCGGCCGGCCGGCCACGCGGGAGATGAGGCCGAGGTCCTCCAGCCTGGGCAGCATGCGGCGGATGGCCGCGGCGGACGAGCCGGTCTCGGCGGCGAGCTGGCTCAGCGTCGCCGGTCCGTGCCTGAGCAGCGCGCGATAGGCGGTCTCCTCGGCGACGGTGACGCCGAGCCCCTCCAGCAAGCGCCGCTGCGCCATGTCCCCTCTTTCCGACATGCCATGATCCACGTTCAGATTAAGGCAGCCTTGCCCGGAGGTGCACAGGGGCCCTATCCACGGCAAAACGCTGAAGTGGGCACCCTGGGCGCGTGATAGGGCCTTTTATGGGCACTTGACCTAGACTTTACGAAGGTTCGACGAAGTCTGGGGAGTGGGCGTGGGGCGGCGGGTTCGGGCGTTCATGGCCGGTGCGGCCACGGTGGCGGTGCTGGCGGGCTGTGGCGGGCTGCAGGGGCAGTCCTCGGCCGGTACCGACAAGGGGGGCAAGTCCGACTCGGTGTCCGTCTCGGACGCCCGCAAGAAGCTCGCCAAGTTAACGGTCAAGGGCCGGGCCCCGAAGACCGGGTTCGACCGGGACAAGTTCGGCCCGGCGTGGTCGGACGTCGACCACAACGGCTGCGACACCCGTAACGACATACTCAAGCGGGACCTGGTGGACGAGAAGTTCAAGGCCGGGACCCACGACTGCATCGTGCTGAGCGGCACGCTCCACGACCCGTACAGCGGCAAGACGATCAACTTCAAGCGCGGCCAGGACACCAGCACCGCCGTCCAGATCGACCATGTGATCCCGCTGTCGGACGCCTGGCAGAAGGGCGCGCAGCAGTGGGCGGCGGACAAGCGCAAGGAGTTCGCCAACGACCCGCTGAACCTCATGGCCGTCGACGGCCCGCTCAACGGCCAGAAGAGCGACTCCGACGCCGCCACCTGGCTGCCGCCGGTCAAGTCGTACCGGTGCACCTACATCGCCCGCCAGATCGACGTGAAGACGAAGTACGCCGTCTGGGTGACGTCGGCGGAGAAGGACGCCATGGAGAGCATCCTGTCGAGCTGCTGAAGATCTATACGAACAGTCACGCGGTCCGTAAGATCCGGCGGCATGCATGCGACAAAACGGATCAAAGTGATGATGGCCGCGGCGGTCACGGTGCTCGCCTCCACCGCCCTGCCCGTCCCGGCGCACGCCACGACGAACCTCGTGGTCCTCGACTGGAACGTCGCGGGCGACACCGCCGACATGAAGGCCATCGCCGCAGTGATCCGCGGCAGCGGCGCCAACATCGTGACCGTGCAGGAGATCCACCGCAAGCCGGAGGCCGACCAGGTCAAGCAGTTGGCGGACGAGCTCGGCTGGGACATCACGGCCAACGCCCACTTCGGCGCGGGCGACAATCCCGGCCCCTGCGACGATCCGCAGCCCGGCAAAGCGGGCAACGCGATCCTGTCCTCGTTCAAGATCCTCGAGCGCGTGACGATCCCGATCAGCGACTTCGAGACCTGCCCGGTCAACCGCTCCATGGCCGGGGCCAAGCTCGACCTCGGCGGCGGCTCGACGATCACGGTGTTCACCACCCACCTGTCCCCCGGCCTGTCGGCCACCTCGGTGGCCCGCCGCGAGGCTCAGGCGGACAAGGTGCGTAATTACCTCGCCAACCGGTCCCCGCTGATCCTCACCGGCGACTTCAACGCGCCGCCCACGGACGCGCTGTCGAAGAAGTTCGTGAGCGCGGGCTGGGTGGACACCGGCGCCAGGTACGCCAACCAGCCGACCCACGGGGACGCCCGCATCGACTACATCTACACCAAGGGCGTCACCACCACGAGCGGCTCCGTCCTGTCGAGCACCCTGTCCGACCACCGTCCGGTCGTCATGAAGATGACCCGCTGACGGCCGGAAGGCCCACCGCCGCGCGCGGTGGGCCTTCCGGCGGCCTAGGGGATGCCGTCAGTCGTCGTCGTGGTCGTCGTGGCCGTGGTCGTCGTCCCTGTCCGTCTGGTGCTTGATGACCTTGCCGGTGGCCGCGTCCACGTCCAGTTCGTGCCGTTCCGTGCCCTTGGTCAGCTCGACCTCCCACGCGTCGGGCCGCGTGCCCCTGCGCTGGTAGTCGACCTCGCTGACCCAGGCCCCGGCCACCTCCTTGTGCGCGATCTCCATGGCCTGCTCGGCCGTGACCTTGGGCGCGGCGGCCGTGGACGTGGACGTGGTGGCGGCGAAGGCGACGCCCCCGCCCGCGACCAGCGTGACGATCCCGGCACCGACGACGATGAACTTCTTCGTGATCTGCATGACTCCACGAAATCGCGATCGCCGATAATCGCGCGCTAAGCACCGGTTAAGACCATCTCCACCCGCGCGCCGCCCCCTTCGGGCGTGGAGACGGCCAGGTGGCCGCCCGAGGACTCGGCGGTACGGCGGGCGATGTCGAGGCCGAGGCCGGTCGAACCGCCTCCGCTGTTGCCCCGTTCCAGCAGCTCCGGGTCGAAGCCCGGCCCCGAGTCCTCGACCGCCAGCACGGCCCCCGACGGGTGCGGCGTGAGCCGTACCGCCATGGAGGCCCCTTCCGGGGTGTGCGCGAAGACGTTGCCGAGCAGGGCGTCCACGCAGGCCGCGAGCTCCTCGGCGCTCACCGCGACGGGCAGCGGCCCGTCGGGCAGCGAGATCGACACCTCGCGGCACTGGTCCTCCGCCAGCACCGACCAGAACCGCACCCGCTCCCCCACCACCGCCGCCGCGTCGCACGACGCGCGCCCGGCCGAGCGGCGCCGCGCGTCCGTGATGACGGCGCTCACCGCCCGTTCCAGGGCGTCCACGCGGGCCTGCAGCCGCGCCGCCTCCTCCGGGTCCCGCAGCGACTCGGCGTCCAGCCTGAGGCCGGTCAAAGGGGTACGCAACCGGTGCGACAGGTCGGCCACCGACTCCCGCTCCGCCACCAGCAGCTCGTCGATCCGCCCCGCCAGATGGTTGAGCGCCAGCGCCACCGACCGCACCTCGGGCGGCCCGCCCGGCTCCGCCCGGGCCGTCAGGTCGCCCCCGGCCAGCCGGTGCGAGACCCGGGCCAGCCCGTCCACCGGCCGCGTGACGGCCAGCGCCAGCCGGTCCGCCAGCACGATCCCCAGCACCACCAGGACGATCCCCAGCACGAGCAGCCCGAGCCACGCCTCGCGCACGCCCTTCGTCAGCTCCGCGTCCGGCACGAACACCCTGATCACCGCCGTCCCCCCGGACGACTGCGCGGAGACCAGCACCTCCCTGCCGCCGGAGGCCACGGCGGTGACGCTGCGCCCGGTCGCGGCCAGGCGCACCGCGTCGGTACGGGCCGCCGCCGCGCCCACCGTGCGCCCATCCGGCAGGAACACCGTCACCGGACGCGGCACCTGCGCCATCGCCAGCTCCAGGTCGGGCGTGCCCACCGCGACCGCCACGGACTCCGCTGCGGCGGTCGCCCTGCCCATCGCGCCGTTCTCGGCCACGGCCCGGATGAGCAGCGCCATCGGCACCAGCAACGCGACCAGCACGAGGGACGTCGTGGCCGCCACCAGCAACGCCAGCCACCGCCTCACGCCCGCCCCCTCCACGTCCCTGCGGCCGCCGTCACCCGCGTCATGACGGCTCGACCAGCTTGACGCCGACCCCGCGCACGGTGTGCAGGTAGCGGGGCTCCGCGGCCGTCTCGCCCAGCTTCCTGCGCAGCCACGACAGGTGCACGTCCACGGTCTTGTCCGCGCCCCCGTACGGCAGCTGCCACACCTCCGTCAGCAGCTCCCGCTTGGTCACCACCTCACCGGGCCGCGCGGCCAGATAGTGCAGCACGTCGAACTCGCGCGGCGTCAGATCCAGCGCCGCCCCGTCGAGCGTGGCCGTACGCGCCCGCGGGTCCACCCGCAACTCCCCCACCGCCAGCGCCGGCTCGGGCGCCGACCCCCCGGCCCGCCGCAGGACGGCCCGCACCCGCGCGTCGAGCTGCGCCGCGCTGTACGGCTTGACCACGTAGTCGTCGGCCCCCGCGTCCAGCACCGGCACCATCTCGGCGTCCCCGTCACGCGCGGTCGCCACGATGACCGGCACCCTGCTGACCGCCCGCAACATCCGCAGCAGCTCCACCCCGTCCAGATCCGGCAGACCCAGGTCGAGCACGATCAGGTCGGGACGGTCCTGCACGGCCAGCCGCAGCCCGTCCAGCGCCGTCGGGGACGAGGAGACGGCGTGACCGAGCTCGCGCAGGCCGCGGCTGAGCGCCGTACGGATCGCCACGTCGTCCTCGATGAGCAGGATGTCAGCCATATACAAGAACGTAGACGGTCGATGACGATGCCCCGAGCAGCCTTAGCACCGCCTTAACCTGGCGTTAGCCGTACATGGGGGATGGTTGTCGACCATGAAGAGACTCGTGCTGGCCTGGGCCGCCACCGCCGTCGCCGCGACCGGCGCGGCCGTGGCGGTGCTCACCCTGCTCGGCACCGGCCTCACCGGCGACTCCGGCCACGTGCTCAGCCCTGCCGAGGTCCGCGCCGCCCTGAACACCGCCACCCAGCGCGCCACCGGCACCCCGGCCGGCACTCCGGCCGGCGAGGCCACCCCGACGGCGGGGACGCCGCCGCAGACGGCCCAGGGCAAGCTGATCCGCACCGCGGGCGGCACCGTGATCGCCTCGTGCGAGGGCGACCTGGTCACGCTGCGCTCGTGGAGCCCGGCCCAGAACTACTCGGTGGACCAGGTCGAGCCGGGGCCCGCCCGCAAGGCCAAGGTGGAGTTCGAGCCGGAGGAGGGCGCGGAGGTCGAGCTCAAGATCGAGTGCTCGGCCGGCCGGCCGGTGACCAGCTTCGGTTCGTAGCCACCCGCGTCAGGTGAGCAGTACTCCGCCGTCCACCGGAAGCGTCACCCCGGTGATGTACGAGGCCGCGTCGCCGGCCAGGAAGACCGCCGCGGCCACCAGCTCCGCCGGATCGCCCGGCCGCTTCATCACCACCCTGGACTCGACGACCGCCTCCACGTAGCCGGGCTTGAACTGCTCGGTCATCTCCGAGTGGAAGAACCCCGGCTCCAGGCAGTTGACCCGGATGCCGCGCCGGCCGGTCCACTGTTGCGCGAGGTCCCGGGTGAGGCCGATGATCGCCGCCTTCGAGGCGCTGTAGGCGGCCTGGGGCAGCCCGGCCGTGGTCTCGCCGAGGATGCTGCCGATGTTCACGATCGACGAGCCGGGTCGCATCACGCGCGCGCATGCCTGGGCCATCCAGTACGTGCCGAGCAGGTTGACGTCGATGACCTGCCGGAACTCCTCGGGCGTCTCCCGCAGCGCGGGCACGGCGGTGCCGATGCCGGCATTGTTGATCAGCACGTCCACGGCGCCCATGGCATCGACGGCGGCGGTCACCAGCGCGTCGCAGTCCTCCGGACGCGCCACGTCCGTCTGCACGGCCAGGCACCGGCGGCCGGTCTCCTCGACCAGCCGCTGCGTCTCCTCCAGCCGGTCGGCACGCCGGGCCCCGATCACGACGTCGGCGCCGGCCTCCGCGAGACCACGGGCGAACGCGACACCCAGCCCCGAGGAGGCGCCGGTGACGATGGCCACCTTGCCGTCGAGCGCGAACCGCTCCAGCACGTCACATCCGCCTTCCCGCTCACCTACCCGCGCCACTTCCCGGGGAAGGGCACCACGCGCGGGTGATGCCCTTCCGGGGCAGGGGACGCGGCCGTCAGAGGCCGTATTCCTTGACGATCCGCTCGTGCCGCTCGACCTCGACGTCGATCTCGCGGGCCAGGTCGAGCCAGGCCAGCGGGTGCACCCACCGCTCCGTGGCGTCGTCGAGCAGCGCGTCGACCTCGGAGGGCGACACGTTCGGCGGGACCGCGACCCAGCCGAACACCCCGGGCAGCGCCTCACCCGAGCTCGGGTGGGTGATGGTGTAGTTCTCGTCGCTGTAGACCCACATGGGCCAGCCGCGCTCGGCCATGACCTCGGTGAACTCCGCCCAGTCCTCCTCGCTCGGCGCGGCGCCGTCGAAGAAGTAGCTGGTGTAGCCGCCGGGCCGCAGGATGCGCACCGCCGCGAACGGCGGCACGAAGTTCTGCTGCTCCTGCGGGTCGTCGGGCACCGGCTCCAACAGCTGCGGGTCGAAGACGACGAGGTCGCCGGCGTTGTAGTCCATGCCGCGCGGCTGCGGCAGGGCGAGCCGGGCCGTGGCGGGGCCGGTGCGGATGGACAGCACCTGGCGCTGGCCGCCGTCGGGCGCGGGGAGGATGAGGCGGATGAGGCCCATCTCCTCCTCGATCGGGCCCTCCTTGGACTTGATCGGCATGCCGATCTTGGCCGCGCCCTTGCGTACGGTGTCCCAGTCCTCCGCCGAGGTGGCCATGACGATCATGCGCCAGACGTCCTCGTCGGCGAGCTCGTCGATCACCTCCAGCAGCACCTCCGCGGCCCTGGAGTTGGCGTCGAGCTGCTGGGCGGCGCCGGACAGCAGCCGGCGGGCCTCGATCCCGGCGCCGGCCGCGACGGCGTGCTCGGCGGCCTCGACCGTCTCCTCCCAGCGCTCGCGCGCGCTGTGCAGCCGGGCCAGCGTGAGGTGCTGGGCGGCGTGCGGCAGCATCGCGGCCATCTGCTCCAGCCGCTCGTCCTGGCGGGCCTCGACGAGCAGCGTGGTCAGGTAGGCCACGTCGTCGGAGTCGGCGGTGGCGATGTCGCCGGTGTCGACCAGCATCTTCCAGTAGATGTCGGCGCCGGTGGCGGGGTAGCCGAGGAAGCCGAGCGTGGTGGTGTGGCGGCGGGTGGCCTCCAGGTCCTCCCCGGACAGCGGCGCCAGCCAGCCGACCCACCGCTCCGGGTCGGCGTTGAAGCCGTCGGCGGCGTCGAAGAGGCCGACGCGCTCGCCGAGCGGGCCCGGGGCCTCGGGCTCGGAGGTGGCGTCGGCGGCGGCCCGCAGGGCGGCGACGCGGTCGGCGACACCCTCGGTCTCGCGCAGCTCGGCGGCGGCGGACTCGGTCAGGTCGGCCAGCAGCCTGGCCTGCCACACGCCCTGCCTGGCGATGGCCAGGTCGCCGGCGACCAGCGCGAGCTCGACGCGGGCGCGGTAGCCGCCCATCATGCCGAAGTAGTCGATCCACTGGCGCAGCACGCGGCCGAGCTGCCAGGTGTTGGTGATCTGGGACGAGCCGGCCAGCTTGCTGACCGCCTGCGACCACTCCACGAACACGCGCGGGTGCTCGCCGACCACGTCGAGGTCGGGCAGCGCGTCCACGGCCTCGGCGGTGCGGCCGAGCGTGGCGAGGATCAGGGCCCGGCGCACGCCGTCGCGGTGCTCCTTGGCCACCGGGTCGTCGGCCTGGAACTCGGCCGCGGCCTGCAGCGCGTTGAGGGCGTCCTCGGCGCGGCCCGCGGCGAGCAGCGCGCGGGCGCTCTCGGC
>NZ_JBSFTC010000080.1:0-38718 GCF_053590415.1 Nonomuraea sp. NPDC003201 | reverse complement strand
CCATGGACCTGATGGACGCCTACAACGCGACATCGGCCCGCGACCCGCGGGAACGACGCCGGCTGCTCACCGAGCTGCTGGGCGCGATCGGCGAGCTCCGGCCGAGGTTGCCACCCCGCCGCACAGATGCAGCCCTACGATCGCCACTGCATGGCCGGTCACCGTAGATTGCTGGGGGCGATCGACGGTCCAGGGTTCGTTCCTCACCCTGGCTCACCGAGGAAGCGTGGGTGACCTCTGTAGGCGGGCCGGTGAGGTCGATCGGCATTGAGAGGAATGATGCGGCTGCAGCCCATAACGCACTGCTCAGTCATCTGGAGGGCTTACCCCGAGGATGTGTTTCTGCTCGCACGGTAGGGTGCGGCTGCAATGAGCTGACTGGGCATCGAGAGGGTGCAGTCCATGAAACCCATAGGCCTCGTTTTAGGCGATACGGAACGTCTGCAGTGGGATTTCACGCCGCTCGTGAGCGTTGGACCACTGCGGTTCGGGATGAGTCATGACGAGGTGATCGCTGCACTGGATGCGAATCCCCCTTCCTCAGGCCCTTGCAGATGGGGAGGGCGCTTGGCGTGGTTCCGTCTGCCCACCTCATACGGCCATGCCCTGACGACGTACTACGCCGAGTCTGGTCGGCTGTCCTGTATCGCGGTTGATGCACGTCACGGTCCTCAGGTGACGATCGACGGCCTTCGGCTGGTTGGACGTGTGCCGTCCGAGTTGTTCGATCTATTCGTTGATCACATGCGGTCACGGGGACTGCCGGAAGCGGTTCGCTGCTCACAGTACGGAGATCTTGGAGCTGACGAGCTTGGGCTCGTGCTGCGTGCGCAACGCGCTGGAGACATCCTCCTGACGCGTCCGGTTTTCGTTGCCCGCGAGTGGGCCGATCGTGTCTGTGATGTAACAGAGGGCTACGTCCCTGATGAGGAATGGCAGGTGTACTGCTGAAGGGAAGACCGTACACAGCCACTGACTTGCATTGAACCGATCTGGAAACAGGTTCCAAGGAGCTGGCTGGCTCTGCCCCGCGGGATATACGCGGGATGATCTTCCCTGGCAAGGGGAAGACGAGAACCGTACGCCGAGGTCAAGTGCCCGATGCGGTCTGGAGCGTCGGCCCGCTGTAAAACCGTCGGCGCTTCGGAAGCGTGCCCGTTGCGTGCCCGTCAGGGCGGTCAACGAGGGGGAGTCGCGGGGAAGCGCGGACAGGATGACTGTCACGCTGACCTGCACCGCAGCAGGTCCAGAGATCATGTACCGAAATCGTCCAAACTAGCTACGACGGTGGTCGATGGCCGGTTGACCAGAGCCCACTTTCTTTCAGAAGTCGCTTCGCCGCGTGCTGACTAGCTTGGGATCCTCGCTGGCCAAGGGCGATCTCTCGAAGCAGGCCAGCGAAAAGCACTACCTCATCAGCCGCCATCCATGCCAGAGTCCTAGAGAGCCAGTACTCCGACTGCTGCATCAGGCCACAGTGAACGACTGCCCGCAGCGCCTCGGCGAGGTCCGGATCATCAGGGCCAAGCTGCCGCCTGGCCTCACTTTCCACTTCGTCTCGCGACCTCTCCAACAGCGGCAGGAGCCACAACCTCGATCTCTCAAAGGGAGTATCCGTCCCGGCCTCAGCTGACTCGACGGTCCAAGCCCCGTTAACAATGACCAGCCAGAGGCTGTTCGGTTTGACTGCCAGGACCCTACGCAGTGAAGCCCTCCTCATACCCGTCAGCGTGGCACACCAACGAGAACAAGATCCGGAATATGCGCGGAATGGTCAGCATCGAGAGCACCCCAGCCAACCGGCCAAGAAGCAGATCAGCCACCATGTGAGGCATCAGAGAGGTGTTCCACTTCTAATCCGACGGTCGCAGGTTCGAATCCTGCAGGGCGCGCTTTGATCATGGTTTGACCTGCGGTTATGCGGGATCGGATGCGTTCTAGAATTTTCGTTTAGCGGTTGCGTGCTCCGTACGTGCTCGCGCGCACCCACCCGCACACACCATGATCGACATCGGCCTGTTGGGGACTACCCTGGCAAAGGAAACGGCCCCGTCCCGCCGTGCAAGCGCGGCGATCACGGGGCCGGTTCCTGATGGAGCGGGTCAGGCCCGCAGCGGGATCACCTCTCCCGGCTCCTCCTGGTCCTCCTCCTCGGCGAGCAGAAGTGCTGCGGTCTTCTCCGCGGCCGCCATCGCAACCTCGGGGAAGACCGAGGTGTAGGTGTCGGCCGTGAAGGAACTGGAGGTGTGCCCCAGTGTCTCCTGCACGACCTTCATCTCTACCCCGGCGGCCAGCATCAGCGAGGCTGCGCCGTGGCGGAGGTCGTGGAGGCGGATGGGTGGCAGGCCGGCGAGGTAGGCCAGCCACAGGAGCTGGTCAGTGACGTGCTGGGGATGCAGCCGGTCGCCATCCGGTTGGGTGAAGACGAACCCGGTGTCCTTCCACGCCTCGCCGGTGGCCAGTCGTTCCGCCAGTTGCCGCTGCCGGTGTGCACGCAGTGTTGTGGCGGTTTCGGCGTCTAGGGCGATGGTGCGTACCGAGGCGTCGGTCTTGGGTGTGCCTTCGTGGACCTGTCCGGCCAGCTGGACCAGTTGCCAGTTGATCGTGATGGTGTGGGTGTCGAGGTTGACCTCCTTCCAGCGCAGCCCGCACGCCTCTCCCCGGCGTAGCCCGCGCAAGGCGATCAGCCGGTACAGGGCGAAGAGGCGGTGCCGCTGGGCCTCTTCCAGGAACAGCCGGGTCTGGGCCGGGGTCCAGACCATCACCCGGGAAGGTCGGGGCGTGCTGGTGTAGGCGTCGATCGGATCCACCCGCCGCCTGTCACGGCGCTGCTTGTCTGCTCGCAGGCGTTCGTGGAAGGCGGTCTGCCAGTCGTGGACCCGGTCGTCGGTCCACACCAACGCCTTGGGCCGGGTCTTGGCCGGTAGTTCCAGTACGGCGGCGGGGTTGAAGTCGAGCAGCCGGTCTTGCCGGATGGCCATGTTCAGGGCGTGTCGCAGGGTGGCGCGGATGCTGTGCATGGTGGCGATGCTGACCGGCCGCCGGTGTTTGACGCTGGCCCGCACGCTCGGGTCGGGGCTGGAGCGGCGTTCGGCGATGGTGTCGTTGAACTCTTCGATCTGCTCGAACATCACCGCGATGTCGCTGACCTTGAGCCGGTCCAACGCCAGCTGGCCGAGGTAGGGGATCAGGTAGAGGCGGATGTGGCCTTCGTAGGAGCGCCGGGTGCTCTCCTCGATCTTCCGCTTGCGTTGGAGGAACTCCTCCAGCCACTGCTCGACGGTGATCTCCTGGGTCAGGTCCAGCCCGGTTTTGATTTTGCGGCGGACCGTCTCCATGTTGGGCAGCGTCTTGGTCTCGGCCAGCGTGCGCTTGATCAGGTCGGCGATCTGGGCGCGGGTGGCGGGTTCGCGCGGACCGGCCAACGCCAGCAGGGCGCGTACATGGGCGAGTTCGGTTTCGGCGTCGTCTTGGCTGGTGAAGCCGCCGCGGCGGAGCGGGCCGCGGCGCTTGCCGTCGGGGGTGGGTGGTAGTTCGATCTGGTAGTGCCAGATGCCGTGCCGGTGGTTCCAGCCGCCGCTGGGGCGGCGCAGCTTGGGGCATTTCTGCCCGAGTTCCTTGCCGTCGCCGTCGCGGCAGGAGCAGCGTTTGAACGTGCTGCCTTCAGCCATCGGTTGTCCTGTCCTCCTCCATGAGGGTGTGATCGCCGAGCAGCGCGAGCAGGGCGGCCGTGGGCACCAGGTACTTCTTGCCGATGCGGATGATCCGGCAGGGGAAGTGGCCGTCTCTGGCGAGCTGGTAGGCCGTGGTGCGTCCCAGTCCGAGCGCCCGTCCCGCGGTGACCACGTCGACCACAGCTGGCAGTTGCTGGATCTCGGCCAACGTCAGCGCGCGCCTCATCGCCGGCCTCCAGGCCGGGAAGGACGCGCGACTGCCGCAGCCCCGCCCGGCACGAGCACGGATGGGGCGGCGCAGGTGATCGGGTGAGCGTGATGCTCACCATCGCCCACCGCCCCGGGTGCGGTGCCGGGCACGACGTATCGACGCCCACCTCGGCGGCGGCACTCAAGCCCGATTCGGTCGTCGCTACGGGAGGCACGCATCGCATGGCGCTGTGAGGCGCCGTGACGATGATGAGCAGACCGTCGGGAGTGCCAGCGTGGGTCGGGAGGTTGTGCGCTCGGGGATGGTTGCGCACGGCGGACAAGCGAAATCAAGCCCCATCTGGTGACCGACCCTGACTTGAGGTGCTCAGCAGACCCTTGATCGCGTTGAGCCGGCCCAGGCGAGCCGCTCGGCGGCGCATGCCAGGGCCTGTTCTGGCTGAGGTCGTTGGGTCTGATGCGTGTCATGGATGATGGACGTCGAAGGGTGATGTGGTTGGGTCGTGTCATGGTGATGTGGCCCGATCATCCGAGTCACTTGGTCCCTGTCACTGTTTAAATACCTGTCTCCAGGCGCGAATTCGGACACGAGTGCAGGTAAAGAACGGACAAGATCGCGCTCCGTAACCCTGCCCGGCAGGCCGCTGCTGCCCATGCACTTCGTTACAGCCCGAGACTACGTATCTGATTCGCTGGCACCTGGTGGTGGCTCACAACCAACGATCACCCCATAGATCGGGGCGGGTTGTGCGTTCGACTCGCAGGCGCCCTTGACGCTAACAAGAGGGCTCGCATTAGGAGAGCGCGGGCGTGGACGCCTATTCACATAGGATGACCTGCTAAAACGCAGTGACGGACTCTTATGTCTCGCTTGATCATCCCGCGCATGTCCCCGTTCTCGGACGCGAGAGCAACCACGTCCTCCGGTGGCTGATCCGAAGTGCGGGGCTCTCAGGCCGCAATGCCGGAAGCATAGGGCAACTCGGAAGGTCACTTCCCGACTGCAGTCGCTTTGCAGAGGTCTGCTTGGGCGGGGCAGAGGAGATGATCGTGGCCACAGCTAGGCCCGTTTAGCGCGCGGTCAGTCTCGCAGGCGCTGAAGCACAGGGGTTCATGTTCATGCAGTGATGCATCTAGAAAGATCACTAAGACGGCTCATGGTGTCCGATGGCAAGGGTCCGGACCGAGCGGCTGGACAGTCGGCAGCCACCAACAGTGAAAGCGACCAGCATCCCCACGACAAGCTCGTCATGGGGCATTGCACTAGAAGCTAGAGCGACGAGATGCGAAAAATAGCACCATATCTAAGATTCGTCCCACATGGGCATTAGTTCTTGTTTGATCGTTTTGTTGGCTAGTCATGCGATTGAGGCTTGGACTGACATTCATAATTGGGATCTCCGCGTTGGCTGTTTCCTCGTAGGCTTGCCCCCAAGCCCTGTTTGAGCGCTTAGGGAGAGGTATGGCAGAGCTGAATTTCCGACGGTCTGGAAATTTGCACGGCGAGGTCACCACCTTCGTCGGCCGCGCCCGTCTGCTCGGCAGCATCAAGCGGCACCTTGCCGAGTCCCGTCTGGTCACGGTCACCGGCATCGGAGGTGTAGGCAAGTCCCGCACTGTGTTGCGGTTGGCGCACGAGGTCCGATCGCAGTATCCCGACGGCGTGTGGTTCGCCGATTTGGCGCGAGTGCAGGACGATGGGCTGATCAAGCAGGCGATCGCCTCTGCGTTAGGCATTGCCGACCGGTCTTCGCGCGCGGAGTCAGAGTCGCTGTCGGAGTGGGTGGGCGAGCGGGACATGCTGCTCATCATCGACACGTGCGAGCACGTCGTGCGCGGGTGTGCGGAGCTGATGGAGGAGCTGCTAGCGGCGGCGCCCAATCTGAAGGTGATGACTACCAGCAGGCAGTCGCTGAACCTGCCGTACGAGCATGTGGTTCCCGTGCCGCCGTTGCAGGTGCCTGGGGAAGACCCAGTGGAGAACTACTTCGCCAACGAGTCCGTGCAGCTGTTTGCAGCACGGGCCAGTGCGGTGTTGCCAGATTTCCAGCTGAACGAGGACAACGTCAACTCGGTCGCCGAGCTGTGTCGGCGGCTCGACGGCATTCCGCTGGCGATCGAGCTGGCGGCGGTGCGACTACGCGCGCTGTCGGTGGAGCAGATCCTGAACCTACTGGCCGACCGGTTTAGCCTGCTTGTCGGCGCCAGCCGCACGGCGCTGCCGCGGCACCAGACGCTGCGCGCGGCCATGGGGTGGAGCCACGAGCTGTGCGAGCCGTCTGAGCGGCTGCTCTGGGCGCGGCTGTCGGTGTTCGCGGACGACTTCGAGCTCGACGCGGCCCGCTTCGTGTGCTCCGACGGACGGTTGCCGGCGGAGGCCATCACGGACCTGGTCACCGCCCTGGTGGAGAAGTCAATCCTCCTAATCAGAAGCAACCACGCCGGGGTCAGGTACAAACTGATCGACACCCTGGCCGAATACGGCGACGAGTGGCTGGACACGCTTGGTCAGAAGGAGCAGTTGCGCCAACGCCATCTGGAGTATTACCTCAATCTGGCCCAGCGCAGCCAGGACGCCTGGTCGGGGCCCCGACAGATCTACTGGTTCGTCCGCATGCGCCAAGAGCACGACAACGTGCGGGTGGCGATGGAGCATGCGCTCAAGACGCCGGGCAAGGAGATCCTGGCACTGAGCCTGCTGTCGTCGTTGTGGTTCGTGTGGGTGTGCTGCGGGTTCGCACGTGAGGGCCGCCTGTACCTGGAGCGGGCGTTGCAGGCGAATTCGGAGGTGGGCAAGGAGCGGTGCAAGGCGCTGTGGGTACTCTCGTACGTCAAGAGTGCCCAGGGGGATTGCACCGGCGCGCTCGACGCGGCCGAGAAGTGCAGCACGGAGGCCGTCATAGCTGGCGACTCCAAGGCCGTAATACTCGCCTCCAAGATGCAGGGCACCGTCGCTCTCTTGCAAGGCGACCTGCGGAAGGCCAGCGCGCTACTGGGTGTGGCGATCGAGTTCAACATCGACAACAACGAGCTCAACCCCGGCCTGCTGCCCGCTGTCGTCGAGCTCGCTATTGTGCTGATCGCGCAGGGCAAGCTGGACGAGGCCGAGTCCCTTCTGCTCGACTGCCTGGACGTATGTAAAGAGCGTGGTGAACTTTGGCTTCGGTCCAGCGCGCTCTGGGTATTGGCCCAGCTCAGATTGGCCACTGGGAGAACGCGCGAGGCCCTTAACGGCGTGCTGGAAAGCCTGCGGATAAAGCGGCACTTCCACGACACGCTGGGCATGCTGATCGCCCTGGAGACCATAGCCCGTATCTACAAAGCGCTCGACCAGCCGGTGGTGTCAGCACGGCTGCTTGGTGCCCTTCAGCAGAACTGGAAGACAGCAGGCCTGCGAATGCTTGGCGCACCATGGCTCGCTGATGAGCACCACAGGTGCGTGAGACACTGCCTGACGGCCCTAGGCATGGAGAGATACAGTCGGGAATTCACGGAAGGCTCTACGCTGGACCTGGACGCCGCCTTGGCGCTCGCACTCGGCGAGTATGAGGTTTCAGAGCCCGCGGGGCTGGAGATCAGACTCGCGGATGCCGACGATGACATGCTTGCAAAGGTTGAGGATGCTGTCGTGCAGTTCGTCGGCGCCTTCGGATTCGAAGTTCCTGTCGCGGATCGGCCCCACAGTAATCGCTACGTCATGAGGTTCCGGACAAATGATCCGGGTGTGACGGCAGATGAGCAGCTCGAGGAGATGGGTCGAGCGCTGCGTGACGAAACCCCACCAGGTGATGAGATCCAGGCCGGTGCTCTGGATGCCCTAGTCGCTGCGCTCGAGAATGTTAGCCGCGCAGTCGTGACGCTTGAGCAAACGCTGCTCATCAAGGTTAACGACAAGATTGTGACCAGATGGCTGTCAGCAGCTGAGCAGGCACATCTGGACAATCACCGCCATCTCTTCAACGACCCCACTGCCCTCATGCGTGAACTCGACCAACTGGCCTCGGAGGCCACACTGGATGGTCCTCTCCAGGTAAGCCGAGATCATTATGGAATCATTGTTGAGTATCTGGGTGAAGCCGCCGCGAAGGCACTGGGAGCCTGGGCTGCTACCGGTAACTATCAAATATCGGTGAATCTGCCACTCTGGGCCAAAAGAGGATACACGCAGAGCCGACTTCTCGGCTTGATTATCAAAGCGCCATCCGGCAGCGACGAACGCACTAGCAAGGTCGTTGCCAAAATATGCCCGCCAGGGCCCTTGTCGCGAGAACCTGGACGGCACCGCCGTGCATTGGACGCCAGCCCCAGAGACTTCCGCAGCGCTCACTTGGTCAATCTAAAGCCACATTCACCGAGGCTCGGCGACAGCGGGGGTTATGTACTTCTTCAAGAGGTTGCCGGTGGCAGCTTTACCAACATGTGCCAAATGACAGAATTGACCTCTCCTAGCGAGATTATCTCCGCCTTCGATGAAGTTCTGAAGGGATTGCTCCGCGAGTGGAACAGAAATGGCGCCGATCCATATTCGGACATCGATTCAAGCGAATATCTACGAAGCGAGCTTCGCGAGAGATTTGCTCCGCGTGGAAAGTTGCACATCTGGGCGAAGGAGAAAGGCCTGCTGCGCCCAGAGGCTCGCTGGATTATGTTCGAGGGCGAGCGGACCCCCGCGCTGCTGCCCAATCCACTGGCCATGGCCGTCGGGGACATTGTCGGCCGGCAGAACGTCCAGCACCTGCGCGGATTCACGCACGGCGACTTGCATATGGGCAATATCCTAATTCCGCGTACGAGGGAAGGAAAACTGTTGCCCGATCAGTACAGGCTCGTCGATCTGACCACGTTCGACAAGAGTGCGCCCCTGGCCCGGGACCCTGCCATGCTGCTGCTCTCCATTGTCGCGCAGCGTATCCCAAAGAACGTGCACACCCAGGAGGAACTGTTCGAGCAGATCCTTCTTGGCAAAGGACAGGATGACCTCTTCGCGCCGCTGACGTGTAAACTGCACGATGCCGACGGTAGAGCACTAATTGCTGATGACTTCCGTGATGACTGGCTCAATCAATTGCCCTTGTCACTGCTGGCCGCTGGATTGCTACACTGCACATTCGGAAACCTTGACGAGCACACCCGCTGGTGGTTCTTCCGCCTAGCCGCGCGCTGTGGAGCGGAATATCTGCGGTCGGCTGATTCGTGGCAGCCCTCCAGTGAAAGTCCGCTGGTACTCAAGCTCGAGGACATGGATGGCTTTCACATGTCATCGAATTGAAGGTGGCATGGATGTGATCCGTCCACTCTTGCTTGTGGGAGGACATCGAGTTCCAAGTGCACGGGCAAGCCTTACCGCGTCTTAGAGAAACTGCACTGCTGGCGTAGCGCCGCCAGACATCCTCGAATGCGCTGATCTGACCAGTACATGTATTTTCACATGTTGGTGTTGCGTACTTGGTAGCTCCTCGCTCGGGGCTGCCGACCTCAGCACTTATTATCACGTCGCAGCTCGCTTGTTCTGGCAGATAAACACTAGCGCTACGACATCATTAAGGCCATACTAGTCTCGTGTTGGACTTGCGCGTGACCAGCAGGGCTCAACATCTTTGGAAGTGATATAGGAGGTGCGTGTGCCACAATCAAAATCCTTAATTGATGGAAGCTGGGGAGACCTGGAAGAGTGGCTGGCGGCGACAACTTCAAGACAACGGCGGTTCGAACTCGTTCGCTTCCCAAATGAGCCGCTCAGGGAGGAGTTTATTGCTTCTATCGAGACTCGTACTGAGGCTGAAGTCCGTGCGCTCCTGAGGCGCCTTCTTCCGCGTAACATGAATATCACTCAGCTCAAGCAAATCAACTTGATGAGTTATGATTTGATCAAAAAGGAGCATCCTGAGCTGTTGTCGGGTCTCAAGGAATCGGAGTATTGGCGTAGGGCCCTAAATCTAGACGGCTATGATGAAACATCATGGCAAGGAATTACTTGGATTCTCGACCTGCTTCCCAATCATCCCGGACTTGCACTGCAAGCTATTAAGGCCTATTTCATTGCACACATGCACCATCTGACTGATGATCTGATCTGGGCCTTGGGTGACGCTGAGGATGTCATTCGTGCACGTTGGATCAGTAATCCTAAGACAGACTCAGAATATCTTGCGGCACTTGCCGCAATTGATCCACGGGATTTTGAATATTTGATCGAGCGATTGTATGACAGTATGGGATATGAAACCGAGCTGACACCTCGTTCGAAGGATGGAGGGAGAGATGTCATAGCGGCTCGGCGGGAGGTGGGAAGATCTGAACGACTTCTTATAGAGGTGAAGCGATACAGTGCGCCGGTGGGGGTTGCTCTTGTAAGGGCCCTGCTTGGTGTGGTCTCAAATGAAAAAGTTAACAAGGGTGTTCTCGTCACTTGCAGCGTTTTTACAAGAGGGGCAATTAATCTGTCGCGAGAGAATTCGCGATTGGAACTGATTTCGGGCTTTGAATTGGTCCGGCTCCTAAATGAGCACCTTGGCGCAAGCTGGCCGACGCGGATCGCCCAACTGGCTATCGCTAGCCGTCGCCATCATGGTTCTCATGAATAACGGTAGATAGCCGACGATAATCCCGCACGAGTCGGTTATCGCCTCGCCAACCCAAAATCCACGATTCTTGTCGAAATTTCGACCCCGAAAAGCGGGTCCCGTAAGTACGTGTATGAAGCGCTACGGGCACCCCGCGAGGTAGTAGCCGCCGCATGACGAGCCTTCGGCATGCGCGGGAGCGAGCACTGAACGGTTTTGTGCCGGTGAGATAGCTCGTTTCACGCTCATGAGGAGCAAAAGGTGGGACAGGCGGAGCCCATCGACAGGACCCGCTGAGTCAGCATGGTGTTCTTTGCCTTACCATCCCGGCGAATATTGACAGGTAGACGTAGCCCCAAGCAGGCCGCTGGCTGCCCGTCTCAGGCGGCCCCGTCCGCGTCGCGCAGCCGTACCGTCAAGCGTTCCCTCGGGCTGCCCTCGAGGCCGCTTGACCTCTTCCCCGCCTCGGACAGATCGTGAAGGAAGACCCCAAGATGGCCGAGTTGCTCCTTCAGACCCAGGTGAACCTCGGTCCACCCTCGGCGGGCGGAGGACTCGTCTTGGTATTCGGTCTCGACGTGGATGATTATCTCTGAGATCGCCGCGGACGCCTGCCGCGCGAGCTTTTCAAGTTGGCGCGCATCCCGTGTGCTCAGCAGCGGCCTTAGCTTGGCCATGGCTTTCCCGAACTTCTCCTGCACGATTTCCAGCTTCCCCTGCTCCTGCAGGACCCGCCGCCGCAGGATATGCGAATGTCGGTTCCATTGCTGGTCGATTTCAGTGAGTGCCGCCTGGGCGGCCTCTAGAGCTTCGCCATAGTCGCCCCCACCCGGGCTTGCAGCCCCCATGCTGCTGCCTAGGTGGCGAGCAGGGCCAGCAGCGTTCTCTTGATCCGTTCGGCTCGGCGGGTGGCGCGTTCATGAGGTCCCTTCTCGAGGCTGGCGTCCGTGGCATCCTCCAGCGCTTGCCGCAACTCGCAGACCAGGGACCGAATGCTGTCGGCGTAAGGGGAGCCAGCAGTGTGGTCATGCTCTTCGCCGAGGTACGCCCGCAAGTCGCGGGTGCCGCGGCGTAGGTCGGCCCAGCCATCGGCGAACTCCGTCTCTTCGAGGAGCCGGACGAACTCTGCGGTGTCGCCCGAGGTCTTGTTCGGCCACTCGTTTCGACGCTTTCGGTACGAAGTGAGGTATACGACGCCAGTTGGGATATCTACCTGCTCGGCGAAGTCCTCGGCTGCTTCAGCGGCGAGCTCGAAGAACCAGTGGTCGAGGGAGGTATCTACCCCTGGGACTCTCCTGCCGATGAAGATTAGACCCGCGGCGCAGAGGCTAAGGGCGCACTGTGGCAGCCAGCGGTCGCCATACGACTGATTCAGGACCCATTCGTAGCCAGCCTCGTAAACGGCCTTGACCACGGTTCGGTGCTCGCTGAGCCCGAAGCCGGCCTCGCGGTCGCGGTGCCTGGCCAGGACGCGCACGAGCCCGCGTGCGGAGTCCGAGCCTGGGTTAACGTGCCCTAGCCACCGAGTGGCTATCGAGACGAGTAAGTACATCGGGTCCCATGTGATCGGGCGCTCGGTGCCGTGGCCGCCGTAGTCGATGATCTGGTACCGCTCCGGTGTGAAGCTTGGGTAGCCGGGGATGAGCAGGTTAGAGACGTTCAGGTCGCCGTGCCCGTCACCGATCAGGGCACCGCCCGGCAGTCGCGACGCCCCGCCGAGCGTGCCGGGATCGGCGAGTGTGAGAGGGTTGCGCATCTCCCGATCCCATCCGGGGAGACGCACGGTCTCGGCTCGAGGGTCTACGCCGGTGCGGGCCGCAAAGGTAGCAAGCGGGCCGTCGCCGTTCAGCCGTGCCTCACCCAGCAAGAGGCGGAAGTACTCGGCCACGGTAAGCGGGGTGTCGATGTTCGTACTGTGGGCGTTCCAGCCCTCGAGTAGGGAGGAGACGATGGTGCGGCAGATCGTTGCGAGGTCAGGTCGGTCGAGGTGGTCGGCAAGTGAGAGGCAGTTGGCCAGGTCCTGCCCGGCAACCTCCATGAAGACGGCCGCGCACCGGCCACGCTGTACCTTGTCAAGAGGCTTCGCGAGATGATGTCTCGCGAATTCGGTCGGCGCTCCGCTGTAGGTCACGAAGATGCGGTCGGGCTCGGCGGCGTCCGGACAGAACTTCAGGACGTGTTGCCGCTGAGGGCTCCGGGCGACCCGATCCCGCACCAGAAGCACCTGCGCGCCGCTGAATCCGCCAGAGAACACCTTGATAAGTTCGACGTTTCGGTCGACCTCCGCGAGATAGGTGTCGAAATCCTCGAGCACGCTGGCTGGCACGGATGACCAGTTGGAATTTGATCGGTCTCGCCCGCCCATGTTGTCCTCCGTATGGGATTCCGGTCGCCCCGGTGAATCGCAATTCAAAACAGCGTGCGAAGCGAAAGCAAGCGATCAGGTGTTCGATATGGTGACAGACTGGTTCGTGATCGTCAGAATGAACGAGTGACGAATGCGGCTGTTACCTTGCTTGCCGTCGTAGTTGGCGCGCTTACCACGTTTGCCGCCACCGCCTTCGTTGACCGGCTGCGCTTCCGCCGTGATCAAGTGCGGTACTGGGCCGACAAGAAGCTGGCGGCGTATGTCGAGTACCTCGATGCAGTTAAGTCGATGAACCGGATCTCCCGGCGGATCGTCGCCGGGCGGGGAATCGACAAACGCGCTGCGGCTCTGAAAGGGGATGACGCCTTAGCTCTACTCACGGAGGCAGAGGCGCGGCGAGCCGGCGCGAGCGAGATGGTCGCATTGATCGGCGCCGCCGATGTAGTGGCTGTAGTTCGGCTGCTGAACCGGGAGGTCTGGCGGTTGGAGTGGATCGCACGGGGTCTGCTCGACGCGGACGAGGATTCGTGGGAAACATGCAACCAGGAGTATGTTCGCGCTCTCAACGCGGTCCACGAAAACGTCCGACGCGAGTTGCGCGTTCCCGGTACCTACCTGCCCCGCGAGGTCGGCGCACCATGGGTGCCCGAGTTGCCCTCGAGCCCGGCCGGTGGCGCCGAGGAGGCGCGATAATGATCTCCGTGGGAGGATGCGCCTGACGATGCCGTGTAGGGTGTGCCGCGCCCAATCGGCTCGGTACTGGTAGTAGATCATCTGGTCCTGGTGGGACTGGGTCTCCGCGGCGGGCCAGGGCTGGATGAAGATGTTCCCCTCGGGCAGGTCGCTGTCGGGGTGCTCGCGCCGGCATCGCCGTCTGGCAGAACAACGGGGCGCCTGCGCACCAGACCGTCCCTATGTTCACTTCCATGTCGCCGGCACTCTGCCCGACGGCGGCACGCGGTCGGGCGAGGTGCCTCGTCTCGACCTCGATGAGACCGGTGGAATCGCTAAACGCCTCAGTCCTCATCTCTGAGTGGGCCCGCCTGGCGATGACATGCCGTGGGTCCTATGCCGGTACCAGGGGAGAGCCGCCAGGGCGGACCACAGAACGGCACGTTGGTGCTGCGCGCCTCCGCCAAGGCGAAGCCTGAGGAGAGGCGCGGCTCATGTGGCAAATGGTGGATTGCCCCGGACATGAGTCCCCGACATGTCCTATTTTGTCGGGGCAGCCCGCTAGCGTTTATCCGTGGTTACTTCCCCCACCCCTCGACGCGACTTCATCAAGATGATCGGCCAGCTGTCCTCTCGCTCTGTGCGAGGCAGCGCCCCTACGCACCGTCCTCTTCTGCTGCTGTGGCTACTCGGCCGGGTTGCCGTTGGCGCGCCGCGGCTAACCACCTGGCGGGAGACGCGCGCTGCGTTTGAGAAACTCGAGGCGGCCTACGGCAACGGTGCCACGGCCGATAGCGCCCAATACCCGTTCTGGATCTTGCACGCCACGGACGCTCTCTGGGAGATCAAGAACGCGGACCGGATCGCACCCCCGCCCGGGCGACGCCGGCCTGCCATCAGCGTGCTTGACCACGTCAATCCCGAAGCCGGCTTCACACCGGCGGTGTACGCGATGCTGAGTGGGGACCCTGGTCTGGTAGCGAATGCGGCTGCGACCCTACTGGCCCGCTTCTTCAACCCCATTCCGGTGGGGCTGGTTGCTGCCGTTGGCCTGGACGGTGTACTGCCAGCCGGCCGAGAGGCTGACCTGATCCTTCCGATCCCCGGATCCGTGGCCTTCCCCAAGCGCACCGCGATTCACGCAGACCTAGGTGGCCAGTGGACCAGCGGAATCGGCACCCTCGACGACGGGCTGATGTGCGTCTTCTCCGACGCTAAAGGCCCCTACGACGACCGAACCATTCCTGGCACGGATTTGATCGAGTACCGCGGTCAAGGATTGAATGGCGATCAAACTCTGAAAGGCGGAGGCAACGCACAACTGCTCGTCTGCCAGCAGGAACAGAAGCCCATTAGGTACTGGCACCAGCCCGCCGGCGGCGAATGGGGGTTTGACACGTGGACTGTCATCGTGGACCGGCGCCTGGTGTGGGGCAAGGGCGAGGACAAGCAGTGGCGGCGCGAGTTCGCGTGGGTACTGGCCCCGGTGCCGTCTCCGTTCCGTGACCAATGGCCACAGTCAGTCCTAGACCGGCTTGCTCAAGATGACCAGCAGACGCACGACGAAACCTTCGAGACAGAAGCGCCTACTGCGGTCACCAAACGAGATGCAGGCCGGCAGTATCGCAAGCTGTGTGCGTCAGTAGAGCGTAAGGAAGCGCTCAACCACGGCAGAACGACCCGCACTGCTTCTGACCGCTACTTCCGCTCTGGGGATGCTCGCATCGCCGTGATGCTGCGTGCCCAGGGCATGTGCGAGAACCCGGACTGCGGTGGCCAACCGGTTGATGTCACCGACAGGGGCGATGCCATCCTCGAAGTCGACCACGTCAACGAACGGGCCGCCCAGGGCCGCGACCACCCGGCGAACATGATTGCATTGTGTCCGAACTGCCACGCGATCAAAACCCGAGGCAGTACTAGGCGCGACCTCAAACGCAAGTTGAAGACGCTGGCCGAGCGTCTCCACCGAGAAGCGGAAGCGTGGGAGAACGCCCTCTGATCTGCAGTCAACGGCACCGCAGTGCCAGGAGGCCTATCTCCTTGGTCAACCAGACGATGGTGAGCGGCGTTGTGTGCTGGCGCGAGCGTGCGTTGCTGTACTCCTTGGCTGTACAGCAGAGATGAGAATCGCATACCTCGATGCGTGTGGACCCGTCCCCAGGGCCGGTGAGGATCGAGGAGTGGAAGCCGCGAGGCAGCTATAACACCAGCTTAGGAGGGCGGAGGCTATACAGCTGGGATGCACCCTCTGAGCTCGGCAGATGCCTCGCGCGGCGTGTGCCACCCCAAAGATCATCTCGTACATGTCCCCACAAGCGGCATGCGCTCGGACGGTCCCGCGGCGGGCTGGCAACCAGGCTGCACTTGCTCATCGAAGCTTGCAGGCTGCCGCTGACGCCTCATCTGACCGCTGGCAACATTGAACTGCACCGCGCCTTCAGGCGGTGCTCGCCAAGCTCCGGCTGAGCGCCACCGAGGCTCCTTCTGCTAGAGCCGTTTCCAGGGTGGCGGGGCGGTTCGGTTCTCTGGCGGCAGCCCACTTTTCGTCACCCTTGCCTGGTGGCCCACCGCGTAGCTCTACCGCGATCAAGTGGAGGCGCACTTCACTGCTGGCACCCTCCGTGCTGGGCTCCAGGCGGAGATGGCCGACGACAATGTCGCCGCGGCAGTCGTCGCTGCTGGCCCGTACGCAGGGCCTGACGAGGGTTACGCGTTGCTGAACGGCAGGGTCATTGTGACGGCCGCGTGATCGCAGGTGGGCGCGCTCCGCCCACCTCCTGTGAGGGGAGATGGGTGGGTTCGCGGTTCGGCCAGCGGAGACGCCAGTTTTATATCTGCGCACGGGTGCTGCCCTGATCTGTCCTAATCTGTCAGCAATGATCGCTACAGTACGGCTCGCACCACTCTTCGCCCCCGTCCGTCTGCTGACCGTTGCGTCGGCCGTCGTTCCGAAGGAGCGCTCTCGTGGCGTTGCGTTGTCTGTACCAGGGCAGTGCCGGTGAACTCGCCGAGATCATCGCCCAAGGTCATCTGGTCGAGGAACTGCGCCGACGCTTCGTCGCGATGCACGGAGCGAAGCCGAGAGAGAGCGAGAGCGCCTCGTGGGGCGGCAGCATCCCCACCGTCGTCGACCTGCTAATCAGCGCCGGACTGCAAGACGTGCAGGTGCTGGTCGAGCTGACCGCGCCGATCTGCGACGTACGCATGGACATCGTCTTGGTCGGAAGCGAGCGCGAGACCGGTGAGATCTGCGTCGTGGTGGTGGAGAACAAACAGTGGTCGCAGGTCCGGCCGGTGCGCGGCACGCAGATGGTGCACGTGCCGAACGCGCCTGGCCGCAACCCGCACCTGCACCCGGCCGTCCAGGCTGACGGGTACCGGCAGGTTCTGCGCGACTTCGTGCCGATGCTGCGGACCGCCAAGGTGATGAGCCTGGTCAACCTGCACAACATGCCCGCCGCGGTCCTCGAGACGATCCAGGGCGACAGCCAGGAGCTGGAGGGCGGCGCGAAGCGCACGCAGATGTACGGTCAGGAACCGGAGGAACGTGAACGGTTCGCGGCCATGCTCACGAAGACCCTCTCGGGCGAAATGGCACTCGAGCATGCTCACGACCTACTGTCCGCCCGCGTGTCACCGACCGACAGCCTGATGACCGCGGTCAACAAGAGCGTGCGCGGACGCTCCGTCTTCCCTCTGCTGGACGAGCAGCGCAAAGCCGTCGAGTACGTCAAGGCCCAGTTGGCGGCGAGCCGTCGGGGCAACAAGCGGGTCGTGCTGATCGTAGGCGGCCCCGGCACCGGCAAGAGCGTGATCGCCTTGGAGCTGCTGGCCGCGTGCAGCAAGGACGGGCTGAAGGTCGCGCACGCCACCGGCAGCCGATCCTTCACCCGCACGCTGTGGGAGTACGCCGGCGAGGACAAGCGCGCCAGGCGCATTTTCCGGTACTTCAACAGCTTCGAAACCCTCCGCTCGAAGCTGGACGTGCTCATCGCCGACGAGGCGCACCGGATCAGGCGCCAGGCACCTGGCACGGGCCCGTCCCAGGTCAAGCAGCTCATCGAGGCGGCGGACGTACCCGTCTTCCTGTTGGACGAGCACCAGGTGGTGCGCCCCGGCGAAGACGGCACCATCCAGCTGATCGAGAACGCGGCCAAGGAAATGAAGCACGAGGTCCTGCGGATCGACCTGCGCAGCCAGTTCCGCTGCGGCGGCGACCCGGAGTACATCCGCTGGGTCGAACAGCTGCTCGGGCTGGTGGCTGGAGAACCACCGCGCCGGTGGCGGCCGCTGGAGAACTACGAGCTGTACGTCGCCCCCACCCCCGAGGCGATGGAGAAGTTCCTCAACAGGCGCGCTGCCGAGACCAACAGCACCGCCCGCATCGCGGCCGGCTTCTGCTGGCCCTGGTCGTCCCCCCGCAAAGACGGCACCCTTGTCGACAACATACGCATCAATGGCTGGAACAGGCCATGGAACGTCCAGGGCGACGAGTGGGTCGGCGACAGGCCGCCGCACACACTGTGGGCGACACACCCAGGCGGCCACGGCCAGATCGGCTGCATCTACACCGCGCAGGGCTTCGAGTACGCCTGGGCCGGCGTCATCTTCGGCCCAGACCTGGTCTGGCGCGACGGAGGCTGGCAGGCCGACATCAGCCAGAACCGCGACAGGGCGGTCGAGGACGCGCTCGACTTCGACTTCCTGGTCCGCAACACCTACAGGGTGCTTGCTACCCGCGGAATGCGCGGCACCGTGTTGCACTCCGTCGACCGCACCACCAACGTGATGCTGGCCAAGCTTGGTGCTCGTCTGCTCGACTATGATGGCGTGCCCATGAACGCTCCGCGGTAGTGGCGGCTATATAGGGATCCTTACGCGGCGTGACCTGGGCGAAAGTCGCTTGTAGGTCCTCGTGTCTCAGATATCACCCTGTTCCTAGGGCTCTGAATCTGTCCGACGGCGTACCGGCCCTCTACCCCGCACCTCATGGTCGTTTGTGAGGGCCGGACGACGTCGGACAGCTCTGCTCGCTACAGCTGCAGGATCAGGGCCTCGGCGTGCTGAAGTGCCGTCACGCTGGCCTGTGCCGCGTCACGAACCTTGGCGAGGCGCTCCATCCACTCGATTCGCTGGTCTGCAGACAAGGGCTCCTCCTCTAGCTGGATGCGGAGGCGGTGCGCCGTATCGAAGTCTCCGAGCAGCTCTTCAGCGCCCTGAACGGCGCGTTCATAGATGCCGGCAGTTACCTCGATCCGGGCAGAAAGCTCGCGGCGGAGGTTCTCAAGCAGAGCCCGGGGATCCAGAGACGCTTCGTCGTTGATCCGTCGCGTGGTGTCGGAGCTACTGCTGTCCGCCTCCTCGTCCGTGACGTCGATGGGATCATCCGACGGCGCGATGTCGGGCGGGAACGTGTCGTCGAACCACGCCTTGTCCATGACGAGGCCGGTAGGGTTGCCGTCGGCGTCCGGAGCGAGCGCCATGCCTGGGACGATCGGGCTCCGCCCTACGGTTATGTTCTGCTCCCCATAGCAGATCGGCGTCGCGCCGTTAGGTCCCCGAGGAGCGTCGGTCGCGTCCGGATGCGCGATCATCGCCTTAGCGAAGGCGATGAGGAGCTCTCTAGTGGCCCTTGGCGACGTTCGTGTGAAGGCCGTTTTGAGGGTCGCGACGGCACTCGTTGGGGTGCGGCGGACGCCCTTGCGCTTGTCGCCCGCCTCGCTGCCCTGGCCGGGGGTGATCAATGGCTCAGGTGCGTGGATGAGGTTTGGGACCATCCGGTCGACCAGCATTGACCATGCTGTGGCGTCGCCAGCCTCCGCCTCTAAGAGCAGCTTCTGGATCGACCGGGGATCCTGCTGAAAGCCCTCCTTGACGTCAGAGACCCCAAACAGGCCGTTCGCGGAGAGGATGTTGCCGCGGTGCAAATACAACTGGGCGACGGCGGCGGACCAAAGCTTGGTCCGAGCATCGGCGTCCTTCCTCCGGATCTGGCTCCATGCGGGTTCCTGCAGGGCACTACGGACGATCGGCCAGTACTCCCCGGTGTCACGCCACTTGCGCCGTCCACTCTGTGCTTTCTCCTCAGGCTCCGAGGGCAGCATCGGGAAGATCAGCGCAGTGATGGCACGGATGGCGATGTCACGCAGCGCGGCGGCTGTGGGCATCTCCTCGAGTGGTAACAGTGAAGTGAGGGCTTCGAGCGGCCCGTTCGCGGTGAGAGCGGCTCGTACTGCGTTCTCATCGAGACGGTCGGCGCCCCTGGCACGGGGAAAGGCGTCGCCCAGTGCGGCGAGGAGCTTCTCCTCGGTGGCATAAGCGTCCACGATGATCGCCCATAGGGCGATCAGACGTGCGTCCTCCTCGTACGGCTGGACACCGCGCAGGTGGTCGTCGACGTTCAACGCACGCAGGACGTGTTCCAGGCCAGCCGGGTTGCTGCAGCCGACCACGACCTCGGCGGGTACGGTCGTGATCTTTGCGGCCCGTTGGGCGGCATGATCTGGGCTTACCTCGTCTTCGGACCGTGCAGCGTTCAGCGTCTGGGAGATGCGGTTCAGCACCTCCTGCTGGTTGAGCAGCAGAAGCCCAGAGTCGGCGGTCTCGTTCGGCAGCAGCCACTGCGACTGCGGCATGCCGGTCACGAGGTCCTCGGCGCGGACGCCGTAGATGCTGAGACGAGCCAGTGCCCTGTTGTTCGCCGTCACGGCGACCATGCGCCAGAGTCGATCTATCTCCCCACTCGGTCGTTGAATCTGCCACTGCTGGAGCGCGCACATTCCCCGCGATAGCTGGCCGGATGCGGCCAGGGATTCCTCGAGGTCGTAACCGCGGCGCCGGCCGAAGCGGCGGAGCTGCTCCGACCCGTAGCGCTGAAGGTGAACTGCGACGTCCTGTGGCTGCGGCGCAAGCGCGAACGCCGCCGACGCCTGCCCGTCGTGCTCCGCTGGGCGGATGATGGGGCGGGGGCGGCGATTGCCGAGCGACGAGAGAACGCGATCCCGCTGGTATTGCGCCTCCGTGAGGACCTTGGCCACCTGTTTGCGCTGGTCGTCCGCGGCCGCGAGTGCGGCGGCGGCGTGCGGCTCGTCGCTTCCGGCGCGGCGGCGAGCCTCAAGCTGCATATCGGCATACTTCAGGTCCTTCTCTGCTTGCGTTACGGCGCGTTCCGCCGCGACCAGCTCGGTGACCCGGCGGAAAGCCTCCGCGGTCGGCGGGGTCCACGCGCCGACGGTGCGGTCGTTCAGGTCCCAGGGAACGACGCCCGCGCCATGGACATCGCAGATGAGCAGGAGAACCTTCTCGTCACCTGCTTGCACGACCCGGTAACTGCTCGGAGCGAGCACGCGCTTGCCGCGCCGGGTCTCCAGAAGCTTCTTGATTTCTGTGTCGCCTAGGGCTGAGGCAAGTCCCTCGATGACGGCTTCACGCGGCGGCGCGATTAGGCCCTCCTGGGCGCATGTGTTCTCAACGGCATCGGCAAGCCGCTCGGCATAAGTGATCGTGCCGATGTAGGGGAAGATGCCTTCTGGACGCTTCATGGCAGACAACGCATCTGATGCTTTCTCCGGCTGAGGCCGGGAGAAGCACGCCTCCGGCTGTCGAGGGCGTGACACGCACCCGAGAGTCGAAGTTCTCGTGTCAGCAGGACTGCAAAAACCGGAGGTGCTCAGCGCCCGATCGCGGTCTGCTCCGTACGATCCGCCTGCCGCTGCCCGTGGAGGATCCGCCCTACCGGCGCCCTAGTGGCACCTGGGCTTTCTCACAGCCTGCTCCTACTCCGCCGACGGCGGCATGAGGCGGACAACGGTGGAGAATCACCGACGTGTAGGGGCGATAGTCGCATGAGGGAGGGCCCTCCGCAGGGAAACGAGAGATATGCCTGGTGACGACGCCGGCCACGGTGAACTCCCCGATGACGCTCTGGGGGGCCGAGCGGAGCGGGGAAGGGCCACTCCAGGGTTGGTAGAGCGTCATCGGGTACCCCAGCCGCCCACCGGCGAAACGGACACGGCGCCCACCCAGTCGCTGCCACAACTACGCCGTAAGCGAGCGTTCCGGTGGTGAGGTGCCAACTGCTCAGGCCGCGGCTCCGGGCATGGACACGGCGACGACACCTTGCCGCCACTTCCACCGCACGATTGGCGTACCGCCGGATGCCCACCGCCGGACGTTCCGGGCGTGAGGCTGCAGCCCTCGGCGCCCAGGCACGATCGCGATCCGTCAACACCTGCTGTAGGGGAGTGGAAGCTACTCCGTCCTCTTAGGTGGCTTGAGCTGGGAAAATAGTCAACGTGATGTGGGTGCTGCGCAAGATCATCCCGTGCATGTCCCCAGTCCATTGCAACACGGCTATCACGTGGAACTCATCGGCGATGAACTATCCGCAAGCGAGCGGTTTTCACCGCGAAGGAGCCGCTGTCGGGTATCTCTGAGGCCATGAGTGTGCTTTGGGCTTCATTCGGTGTCGATCTCGATGTCGCCCACGGCTGCTGGGGGCATGGCAGCACCCATCGTTTGGATGAACTGCTGCTCGAGGCGGGCCAGTTCTGCTGCACGGAGACTAATGAAACCTTCTTCATCGCCGAGCCGGAACCGGTAGAGCACATCTTGTGTAATGCCAAGGCTGCCTTCTTTCGCGGCCCGGTCAAGGCAGCGGAGCATGTAGCTCTTAGACGACAGTCCAGGATTGGCGTCGAGGATCACGCGGTTGGCGGGGCTGGAGCCGCTTGGCAAGCCGGGCGTGTTCCAAATCCTCTGAAAGGCGGCAGTGTCCAGCTTGCGGATGGCGTCGATCGCCTCATACCGCTTACCGTTCAGCGCGTTTCGGTCGGGAAACTGGCGGAGTTCCCACAGTAGGTAGGCGCGGACTCGGGCACTGCGTAGGTCGAACCGGTCGGGAAAAGGACGCGGGCGCTGCTCTGCGAAGTCGAACATGCCCTGGCCGCCCGTAAAGTCATCGAGCGTTTTGGCACCTGTGGCAAAGGCGCGCATGTCCTGTATCGACTGGCGGCTTGTGGTGGAGTTCACGCTGGCAAACTGTCCGGACCACGACGTGATCCAGAACCAGCGAACGAGCCCTTCGGCTTGATCCTCGGATGGCTCCGGGCATAGGTGGAAGAACAATGCCAGCAGCATCAGCTGATTGTTGTACGGGACCAATCGGGCGAGCGGTACTCCGATCTGTTCCCTGAGAAAGGCCACGGCATGTGTCAAAGCATCATTGGTGTCGGACGTCGCCTGGGCCAACCTGCCCTCGACCCTGCGCGCGAGCACATCCCAGCGCGCTCCAGTGACCTCTTCCTCGCCGGCCACAGCGAGCACGGAGCGGAACGCGACCGTCTCGTTGATCTGGCCGAAGCCCTGCGCGGCAATGCCTTCGAGGATCGCTTCGATCCGGTTGGCAAGGCTCTCCTCGCCTCCCTTGTAAGTTAGCGCTGAGACCATCTGGTCTGGGCTCATTGGCTGGCCCTTGCTATTGACTCGGGAGAAGACCTCGACGGCCTGAGTCAGGCTGCCGCCGACCAGCGTCACGACTGAGAGTTTGTAGGATTTGATCCGCTGCGCAACCTCCTCTGCCTCTTCGACCATCGCGTTGTAGACATCATCGTTGTAGTCACGGCCTAGCCGGCGGGCGTAGGAGAGGAAATCGAGTGTCTTGAGCACTGACCGGATCGGCAGGTAGTTGGCTGGCGGTGGTCCGGCCTTCCGCCAATGAACGTAGCGGGTAGCCCGATTCTCACTCTGCCCGAGCACGCGGTAAATGTGCCAGATCCACGCTGTTGGATCGTTCGGATTGTCCGACTTCTCCGTACGGTACAGGCAGGAATATAGGGTCGAGAGCCGCTGGTGTCCGTCAAGGATGAAGATAGTGGAACGGCCCGGCGCGTTAGGAATGCTTAGTCCGCCGACCTCGCCTAGGCTCTCTAGCTCGATATCAGTCTGCCAGAGCAGCAGACTCCCGATTGGATAGCCTCGCTCGATGCTATCGAAAAGGTCGAGCATCTGCTCGGGTCGCCAGACGAAGGGTCGCTGGAACTTCGGCACTCGCAACTGTCCTTTGTGGACCTCGTCGAGATAGGTCTCCAGCAGGTTGACGTCCGGCCGCACCTTGAGCTCATTCGATGTCCCGAACTCCTCAGGACCAGCCAGCCCGCTCTCATCCACTTCGGCCATCTCGTCTTCCTAAATGATATCTCGAATGAGTCTAAGCAGTGCTTGCAACTCATCGCACGTGCCTGGCCCTAGCGAGTCGAAATCTTCTTCTGTGAGGTTGCCCGCCACCGCCTCACGCATAAGCAGCTCAGTGAGATCGGCGCCGAATCCGGCGGAAAGCTGGCGTCGGACTTCCGCGGAGTACATCTCCTCGCGCGCTACCCGTACTTGCGGTGACCAAAGATCAGGCTTTTCTTTAGAAAATCCATGCTTGATATCGATGTACGCGCGTTGCTTGGGGGCGAGTTCTCTCAAGCAATTAATCTTTGCTGAGAGCGCAGACTGCTTGCGCATTGGCCATGGAACTGCGGCAAGGACGCGATTAGGGATGTAATTCTCTATCTCACGGTATTTTAACACATGCCCCCTAATGCCCAGCTCCAGAAGGCCTGACTGAACTCTTTCGTACTTCGACACATGATCGGATGTTCCTCGGTCACTGTCGAGTAGAAAAATTACCCGTGCGACCCTGCGAAAGGCTCGATGCTCGGCGAGCACCACTTTGTGAACCTCGCCGCTGCCGCCGCCCTGAACGAACTCTAACCAGCCTTCCGCGCATGCGCGCACAACGTCGGCTGCTGCGAAAACATGAGCTACGGCGATTATGAAGGCACCATCTGCGGTCTGGTTCTCCACAACTAGCTTGGCAGGCCTGCTTAAGTCGGCGACGTGGTCGCCCAGGCTCTCCGATGTCACCTTGAGGGGCACGCCAGACACTGGAGCTGGGCGGCTCTGCTCCACTAGGCTTTTTCGAGCGAGGTCATGGTAGACCATGGCTTTGGTAGGCGCATGCTCCGTGAAGTACGCTGCAACCTCGTCGATATCGTCCAGGTTAACAAGCCATTGGTGCCGGTCCTCGACGAACAGCCGCATCAGCATGATGATCAGCTCGAAGTCATCGACTGTGAAGGCGTCCCGGCGCAGATCAACTCGCATCATGCTCCCGCGAGAACTGTGCTTTCATCAGCTTCTTGGTTTCTTCGAAATCTTCGGAGAAGACGCCATCGGGCCAATAATCAAGGTTCCCGGACTCGTCGATCTCGATCGGCCGTACCTGCGCGGCCGCGCCATCGTTCTCCACAAAGTAGACGGCCACAGCCTCTGCCGAGATGGCGCCTTCCGCGATCCGGCGCCGCAGTCGCAGCAGCATTGTCTCGCTGTGTGATTCAACAAGATAACGGGTGCGACGATCCGTCTTGACGCTAGCGATAAATATATCGGCGATAAATGCGTGAGCAGCAGGATGTAGGTGCAGCTCAGGCTCTTCAATAATAAACAAATCTTGGCGTCGGTAGATAGGGGCAGAATTGGGTTGCGCGCATTGAACTAGAAGGGGAAGGGCATGTGCGACGCCAGTGCCAGAGTCCACTAGGTTCACTGTGAGGCTTGGGCTGGCTTCCGAGCGAAGATTGATTGCATATAGAGGCCCATTCTGTTCCACTTCTAGATGCCAGCCGTCCAGCCCGTCACCCAAGAGTTCGTTGACGCGGTTGATGAGAAGTCCGCCACCCCGAACATGGTCGTTGACCAGCATTCCTATGGCGTTCTCCCCTGAGGTGCCCACCTCGGTGGCCATCCGGGAGGGAAGCCTGTTGAGCCTAGTGGGGCGCTGACGATATGGGCCAAGGTAGATCGGTGGCCTGAATGCACGGGTTATTCCGTAGCCAGGCCCCAACCCTCGATCTGATTCGTTCCGACGCATTCGTGGGATAATGCCGGAAAAATGTATTTGCTCTGATATTGGCTCCTCGTTGTCTCGGGTTACTGAATAGGTGCGTTCGGTGGCTTCTGGGATCCACTCCAATCGCAAGTGGCCTTCTTCATCGAAGATCTCGAATTCGCTGACCAGTTGAATATGCTGCTCGGCGATGTTCTGAATCGTTGCGCTGAGATGGGTCTGTCGGCTCCCCAGCGCGGCAGTGAATTCAAGCCGTAGTGGACGATGAACTGATCGCTCATGAACGAGGTCCAGGAACTCTGGCGGATCGTCGCCGAGCTGGTCTAGATCTAGAGGGAGTTCGGAGTCAGTGTGGAGGCCTGTCGACAGCAGGAGTGGTAGCCGGGTGAGGGCGCTTTTGCCGGAGTTGTTCTTGCCGAGGATGACGGTGATGGGGCGGAGTTCGATCTCCTGCCGCTCTTTGAAGCAGCGATAGTTCTCGACCGCCATACGCAGCAGGGCCATGCGATCATTCTAGAGCTTCTGAGGCCCGTTCCGAGTTCTTGCAGCAGTTCTCGTGCTTGATCGTTGCCCATTGCCAGCCCAACGTCTCACCGGCGACGAGAGGGGCGGGATCCCGCAGGTCGAAGCATGGTTTTGTCTGTTAGTCGGTGTCGGAGCGGGAAAGGGGGCGCGAAGGTGGGCTGCCTCAGCAGCAGACATGATTGACAGGTCGGCCTCGAGGGGATGTGTATCCCCCCAGTAGCGTGGAGATCGATCCGGGACAGGTTTGGTCGTGGCAGCAGTCGAGCGGCGGCGCTTTGATCCGGAGTTTCGGGCTGGGGCGCTGCGTATCGTCAAGGAGATCGGCAAGGCCCGTGGCCCAGGTGGCACGGGATCTGGGGATCAACCCGTACACGCTGCACAATGTCGCGGCACGCATGGCCGAGCTCGGCCTCATCGTATGGAGACGACGCAAGCCGCAGCTGCTCACCCGGCAGGGCAAGCGGCCGGCCGCCCCGGATCTGGTCCGGCAGTGGTTCGCCGCGGTCGCGCCGGACGTGCTGTGGTGCGGCGATGTGATCGCGATCGACACCGATGAGGGCAAGCTGTATCTGGCAAACCGCACACCGCGTCTGGCCAACTCTCCCCCGCTGGGGAAGGGGAGAGTGCCCCACCGATCCCAGATGTCGAAAGAGGCAGCAAGGCAGCCCGACAACGCCGTAGTCGACGTGACCTTTGGAAGCATCTCTGCAGGAGAGTACGGGCGATATTGCTTGCTCGCTACGCATGACCTGCAAGGATGCAATGCGCGACCCTTTCCGTTTGTATGATCATCCCGTACTGTCCCACACCTTCGAGATGGCCGCTGGAGAGCTCCAGGCGGTTTTCGGGACATACCGGAGCCTCCATCGAGCAGCGCAACGCACCTGTGTGCACTACTACCGGCAGCGATCGACCGTCCATTGATCCACTCGAGCGTCTGAGTCATCCAGTCTCCATGAAACCCTTGACGAGAGGTGTGAACGCCGTCCACACTTGCCGGTGTGAACGCTGTCCACACTTCATCATGTTGTCTTCGTTCACGAAGGGTCGATCGAGATGGATCAATCGTCCGACGAGCTGGTGGGGCTGTACGAGGTCGCCGAGATGGCGCGTGTCAGCCGTACCGTCGTCGCCAATTGGCGCGCACGCGACCCACGGTTCCCCCAACCGATCGCGGATCTACGCAGCGGCCCGGTGTTCCGAAGGACCCAGATTCGCCGTTACCTCAAGCGGAGGAAGACACACATGGCGCACGTGATCGCGACGATCAACCTCAAGGGCGGCGTGGGCAAGACCACGACTACGGTCGCTCTCGCGGAGTTCTTGTCATCGGAGTTCGGTAAGAAGGTCCTAGTCATCGACCTTGACCCACAGACCAACCTAACCACGGTCCTCATCGGGGAGGAGCGCTGGGAGAAGCTCAACAATGCCGGCTACACCCTGCACACCTTGTTCCTCGATGCCCTCCGTGCCGAGGGTGAGCTGGCCCGGTTTGACCTCGATAAGACTCTGCAGCGCGGAGTGTCACCGGTTCGGGAAGTGCGGTCTGTCGATCTGCTGCCCTCGTCTCTTGACTTGATCGACGTTCAGGACCGTCTCGCCTCTATGAGCTCAGGGAGGTTCTACTCCAACAACCCAACCGACCTGCTATGGCGTGCAGTCAAGCGCACCCTTGATGACTACGACTATGTCCTCGTGGATTGCCCGCCGAATCTGGGCATCGTGACTCTCAATGGACTTCGGATCGCGGACGGTTACATCATCCCTACGATCCCCGACGTGCTGTCAACATACGGTATTCCGCAGATCCAAGGCCGAGTCCGCGCCTTCGCCGACGATCTGCAAGAGCCGATCACTGAGCTAGGCATCGTGGTAACGAAGTATCGGAGCCAGTCCACCTTGCACAACAATACGATCCGCCGTCTCCGAGGAGATGACAGCCTCCCGCCCGTGTTCGACACCGTGGTTCCCGAGGCGAACTCCATCGCAGCGTCGGCTGAGCACGCTGAGACCAGTACTCTGCGTCAGAAGTATGGTTACGGAGGGCAGTTCGACGTCTTCAGGGGTCTTGCCCGTGAGTTCATCCAGCAGGTCGACGAGGAGGCCGCGTGAGTGGCGAGGACGCAGCCCAGAACCGCGGCGCCGGAATCACAGAGGAATCGTTGGCTGCGGCTCACGCTCTATCGGAGCTAGCAGAACGTGATCCCAAGCTCGCTGGCCAACTCGCGCGGCTGGTAACAGTAATAGCGGCCGAGGCTGGGCGTTCGGCCCGCATCTCGAAGGCGCTTAGGTCTGCAATGGATCTAGGCGCTGGTCAAGAGCAGCCAGGTGCGGCGAGTCGTGTCCGGCGGCCACATCGCAGAACGCCAGGCGTTCTGGATCCGTTCGCTATCTACGCCGACTCAGGAGAGCAGGGTTTGCGTGATGAACTCACCAGACTCGACCTCGAGCAGCTCCGAGACATAATCGCCGAACACCAGATGGATCATGACCGTCTAGCCATGAAGTGGAAGGACACAGGACGAGTCATCGACCGGATCATCGAGAGGGTCACCGTTCGAGCCGCCAAGGGATCCGCTTTTCGTCCGCTGCTGACAGAGCTGCCCACGGGAGACATCGACTCGAAGTAGTGGAATAGCCTCAGGTTCATGATGTCAAGTCCCACGATGCCCGGGAGGTCGAACCTGGGCGGTGAAGCGTCGATGCGCAGCGGTGATGGTCTTGAGCGCTGCTCGGGTTTCGGGTGGCGCTTGGAGTCGGTCGACCGCGGAGAGCAGGACGAGCAACCGGTCGTGATCTTGGTGTGCAAAGACGGCGATGCGCACGCCGTTGCCGGTTAGAACGTGACGGTTGAGGTGTGGGAGCCGGCGGACCGGCTGTAGGAGAGCGGCGGCCGTATGGCTGGCTCGCACGGCGTGAGCTGCGCGAACGCCCCGTGGGGCATGCGCCCTCCGCAAGATCATCCCGTGCAATGTCCTGCCGTTGACATGAGTTCCTATTGAAGTCCCTGCGTGCAGATGGGCGCTCGCGGTCCGCCCACCACCATCTTGGGGACCATCTCAGTAGTTGATGTAGCGCGAACGCCCTGACCAGAACCTCCGTACGGCATCCCTGGTCAGGGCGCGTGTTCACCTCTCGACATCTCCCGCTGGGTTCCGGGGTTTCTTACGGTCAGGTGCCCTGGATGTGCCCTGCGGGGTCCTTCGGGAGGAAGAGCGGTCTCAACATGAGCGACTACTCCAGCGGTTTACCCGCTCACCGGCCGTCAAGTGGAGATGACCTCCGAAAATCCGCGGGATCACGCTTCTCGTGCCTAAGGCAGACTCTTCCTCCGCGCACTGGACGGGGTCCTCAGATGTCCTTGAAGGTCGCGGTGATCCCCAATTCCTCCAGCCGCTGGCGGAGCTGTCCGGCTGCCTCGGCCTGCAGCACCATCTGGATTGTGCCCTGCAGATAGCTAATCTGTCGTTCGTCCAGCGACATGTAGAAGGCCCGGAATAGTGCGGCGAACTTATCGGTGGCATCACCGCTGGCGAGCAGATTGCTGGTGAAGGAGAAGGCGACCTGCTGATCCTTGGCAGCCGGCTCGGGGTCGTCGCCGCCTCCGCCGGGCTCGAAGGAACCGGTGGTCCCGGTTTCTCCAGGTCCACCCGGGGAACTCGACCCAGAGGTTTCATCGTCTCCGGGATCACCCTCGGTCGCGCACATGCCTTCATGGGCCGGTTGGCCGCACTCTGCGCACACCTTCGGCTGCGGCTTGGCCAATCTCAGGCCCGTGCTTGATAGGTTGACCTGGGCGGGAGCGGTCACCGCCACCTCGACGCCAGCCCCGTCGACGATACTCACCAGCTCGCCGCTGACGGCATCGTAGATCGCCTGCTGAAGGTCCCGGTCGCCGCTGTACAGCAGTGGCAGCCGAGGGGCGCTGTAGAAGGCGGCCCGAATGTCGGAGAGGGTCTTGCCATAGTCCTGCTCGCGCAGGTTGTGCACCAAGGCCCTGGCGCCGAACTCTCCTGCGTCGAAGACCTTGTCCCGATCCGCGAGCCCCTTCCAGACGCTGGTGCCGTCGAGCGCGGTGAGGTTCTCCTCGTCGAATGTCAACTGGTCCAGATACCGGTCCCCATTCGGGTCCGGCTGTGCGAGGAAGACGACGTGCTGGTAGGCCCGCTTGATGGACTTCTCCAACTGCTGCTTGGCGTCGCTGAGTTCTTTGGTGCCGGTGGCCTTGAGCTCGTGGTCGTTCTGGATTTCGGGCGCGGCTAGGGCCCGTTGCCGAGCCAGGTACTCCACCGCCATTCCGCGAGCCAGGCCGCGCCGCTGGGTGTTCACCACCGCGAATACAGCGCTGCTGGCCCACTGCACAGGGAGCTGCTGAGCGCCCTGCCCGATCCCCATCGCGATGGTCAGCGCCTCGATAGTCACCTCCTCCATGCCGTTACGCAGGCTGAACTGCGAGGGGTCGAGCACAAATAGCCGCGTGGTGTAGGCGGTATCCAGGCCGCCCGTGACCAGGACGTCGGCAGCAGGGCGTGTGAGATCAGCGGGGATGAACTTATGGTCGCGAAACGGACCGCTGTTGGCGATCTTCTTGGCGAATTCGGCGACGACTGCGTCCCGCTCGGCAGAGGTGATGGTGCGCCGGATGTTACTGACCAGCATTCGATGGGTCAGACGGGTGGACAGGAAATACCGGGCTGGCTTGTTGTTGCCTTGGCCGGGCACGACGTCGAGCGCGCTCATTCCCCGGTCGGGATGGACCAGGTTATCGACCACGATGTCGGCGTCGGTAACAGTGAAGCGCACGTCCGGGACGGCGGTGGCCGCCTTGACCTCGGGTGCGCTGGCGCCGCGCCCGCGGCCGGGCCGCAGGGTGCCGACGATGCTGGCCAGGAAAACGAACGTGGCCGCACGCTCGGCCGCGCTCGGGTTGGTGTCGTTCCACTGGAACGGGTCGCGCCCGAGGTCCTGCTTCCGGGCAGTACCATCCGTGCCGTCGTGGTTGACGACCTCGATCTCGGCCAGACTCCGGTAGTTCGCGATCGTTCGGTCATCCTCGACCAGACCGCTGCCGAGCAGCGCTTCTCGGACCGTGCTGTCCGACAACGGCAGGTCGCCAGGGCCGATGAGCACAGGCACCCAGCCACCCGACTTGCCGCGCTGTTGCAGCGCGTACACCGTGGCGGCGAAGATCCGGATCGTTGAGCGGACTCGCTGGAACCCGGTGACCTTGCTCCATTCCTCCTTGGCAAGGTTGATCAGCATGGGGTGGAACGGATAACTGGCGGTGACCTCGACCCTCCAGTTCTGCCGCCAGTCTGCTCCGATAGCGTCCCAAACATTCTTGGCCCACGCCTTCTCTCCGTGCACGGGCGTGAAAAGCGCAGCCGTGGCCGCGACCACCTCGTCGGCGGGCTCAGCGTCGAAGAGCCTTCGCCGCAGGATGTCGGCGAAGTCGCCCACTTCGGTGACGGTGGCAGGAAGCCCATTGCGTTCGAGCAGCGTGTTGAGATCGTCGCGGCGGTCTCTGCCAGCCTTGGACAGTGCGGTCTTGTCGGCATCGGAGGCGATCATCACGACGAGCATCGCGACGTGCGGCACGTCGTTGACGACGTCGAGCAGCGCCCGCAGAAAGGCCATGTCCTGGGCAGCCAGCTCGGGCTTGTTGACGCCGTCAAGGCCGTTGCCGACGTAGTCAAGCACCTCATCGACAATGATCAGTACTGGCCGATTCACGGCCCGGATGGCCTCGGAGATCTTGTGTTTGTCGCTCCAGAACGGCAGGTAGCGCTCGTAGAGCGAATAGTCCTTGGCAAACAGCCGCCACAGGAAACGCTCGTAGAGGCTGGAAGCTGGGCCGTCGATCTCCTGCTTCCCCGCACCCGGGGTCATATGGTCGCAGGGCAGCACAACGACGTGCGGGCGCCCAAGATCATTGGGCAACTCCCGCCCCAGCTTGGCATGCGCGCGTTCAGCGACCCGCTGACCGAGCTCAGTACTCAGCAGGATCTCAGGGTTGGCGGCCAAGTGGTAGGCACCGATGCAGGCGTGCGACTTGCCGCCGCCCATGCCCTGATCGAGCCGGGTGACCGCCCGTGCCTTGAGATAGTCGGCGCCGCCACCGACGCGGACGGCGATCTCGGTGAGCAGGTCGATGAGTCGTCCGGTGGGGTGGGTGATCTCCCCGTAGTACCCTGCATCGGCGTACGGCGGTCGATCCGTCCCTTTGCTGTGCACGGCTCCGAACAGCGACATCTGAACGTCGTCGATCTGGCCGGACGCGCTGAGAATCTCCTGGCGAAGCTTGAGGGCCTTCCACCAAGGCGTTACATTCGCCGTCACGGTAATTCTCCTAGTTTGTGCACGTATACGTGGTGGCCGCTCATCGCCGTCAAATCAACCTCAGCTGAGCGTCATCAACCTCTTGGCGGAGGATATCCTCGCGGTTGCTCGCCGCGACTGACTCGGCCGCGCTGCTGATCCCTGTCTTGGTTCGCAGTACGCGGGTAAGCGAGACGGAGTCCGGGTCATTGGCGGGAAGTCGATCGGCAAGGAACTGGATGGCCGACCACAGATGGGTGTCGTCCCCTGTGCGCCCAGAGGCGATCAGTACCTGACCCATAGCCTGTAGCCCTTCCTCCGATGCGGCGGCGAGCGCCAAGGCTACGTCGATGACGGCCGAGTCGCCACTGATCTTACTGACATGATCGCGAGACGTGACGAAACAGACGCCTTTGCCGGCATCGGCCACCAGATCACGGACCGCTGTTAGATCGAGGGAGGAGGCGAGGGCCTGCCACCGCAGCTCGGACTTTGCTTGGGCTTGACGGCCGTACAGTCTGACCCACCACAGCGCGAATCGGGTTCGGGCGTCGAAGGCATCCAAAGGCTCGTGGTTGATCTCGACCGCCATGGCCTCCTGGACTGCTGCACGCGCCAGTGGCAGGAACGTGTAGATGTCGACGGGCTCACCCTTGGCGTCGAGGACCTCGCTGTAGCGGCCGACCGCTTCCATTGCGGGCCCCGCCGCTGCCATCAACATGTCCGCAGGCGCGAGGCCCCACCGCTCCCAGTCGAGGTAGCGCTTCTTAATCTCCGACTTGATCTCGGCTTCGACGACACCCTTCCTGCCCACGGGGCGCCCAGAAGGGGCGGGGCGGCACGCCATTGTCAGGGTCGTGACGATATTGGTGAAGCCAACCTTGCCGCCCGCTTCAGTCTTGGCCGGCCACGCGCCCGTGAGGACGAGCCCAGCGTCGTGGATTGCGGTGAGCAGCCGTTGCCAGACCTCTGGTTCACCGTGGCCGAACACAATGGTGACAACGCCGTCGTGTGCGACGACGCGCTGCGCCTCCCCAAATGCTTTGGTAATCAGGGAGTCATAGTGCTGGCGGTCGCGGTGGTCGCTGTTGCTCGTCCCACCCTTCTTGACGATGATCTCTTCTTGTTTCTCCTGCACACCGAATTCATGTGCGGTCATGCCCAATTCCGGCCAGGAGTCGACGAGGGCGCGTTTGATCCAGACATAGAACAAGTCGCTTGCATCGCTGTAGTCGATCATCGCGTCGTAAGGGGGGTCGGTGACGACAGCGGTGATGCTGCGGTCCCGGAATGGAAGACTGATCGCTGAGCCGCGCGTTACCTCGCAGGGGACGGCATTGTGAAGCGGCATGGTCGTCTCAAGTGCCTTGAGAGTGCCGTCGGCCACAGATGCCCAGCTTCCCGGCCCGTCGGCCAGGCCGACCTCAAAGTAGTCAAACGAGAAGTTGAGGCTCGACTCGGTGGCGAAGAGATCGTTGACCTTGTTGAGTTTGGGATCGAGGGTGCAGCCACGGGTAGCGCGTCGGATCTTCCTGGCCAGAACTGCGGCAGCGTAGCCAGTAAGGGCCCGAATGTAGTCGTCGCTGTTGCCGTTCTTGGCCAGTTCCCTGCCCATGTCGCGGATGCACTTGGCCAACGTGATGAACGACAGCGTCTGGCGGGCGTTCATCATGTCGCCGTAGGTACGGGCACCGTAGACGGTCGCCTGAACGGTCCAGGTATTTCCAGTGGGAATCCGCTCGTCGGGTGCGGCGGCGAGGAACGGCCCAAAGCGGGGCTCTTCGCCCAGAGCGGTCGTGGCGGCTTCGATGGCGTCGAGTTCCTCCCGCTCCAGCGGGCGGTAGGACTTGCCGAGGTCTGGGTCGATGTCAGCGGCGAGTAGTGGCGCGTCTCGCCCCAGATCCTTCTCGAAGATGCGCATCTGCACCTGACGGTCGTGCGCGTGTGTACAGAAGGGGCACACGGCCAGGCGGCCGTTGCTGTCGTACTTGCTCTTACCGGGTGGAACCTGCCGTGTGGGCGCCCGTCGCGGGGAGCCTTCGTGAACTACAACGGACCAGGTGCCGCTTTCGGTGTCTGCGTCGATGTAGTACGACTGTCCGGGGTCGTGGAAGGTTTCCTTCGTGGTGCGGCTCTTGCGCTTGCTCGCCTTGCGCAAATCGAGTTGGCCGATGAGGGGGAAGTACCGCGAGCACTCCTGGCAGGGAATGGTGATCGCCCAGAGGTACCCCCAGGGGTCACGACCCGCGACCTGCGGGTAGTACTGCTTCAGCGCGTCACGGTGGCGTGTGTCGATCTCGCTGAGCACCGCTTCAACATCTTGCACGAGCCGTGGACGGGTCTCTATGAGGGTTGTGCCCTCCTGCAGGTAGGGAATCGCCGATTCGTCATCCCAGGTCCGGCAGGGATAGTCCGTGAGCAGCCGAGAGGCCAGTACAGCAACCGGGCTGTAGTCCAGTGCGTGAGCGCTGATGCCAAGCCGTGCTGCTTCCAGCGGAATCATTCCTCGTCCGCTGAAGGGGTCGAGGGAGCTGGCGCTATCACCCTCACTGTGGACGACCTCGCGCCGGATCTCCTCAGCCTTCGCGTATCGGCCCGTCATCGCCTCGCGGACCAATTCCTGGAGTCGTTGCTGCTCAGCAGGGTCGTCGGGCCAGGGCAGGAGAGAGCAAATGGTCGCTGCCTTGGCTTGGGCGGAGGGACGCTTGGCGAACCAGGTCATCACACCGACTTCGGCGTTACCGCTACCCCATCCCGATCGACTGTTGGCGCTGACCTCTGCACAAGGGAACCATCGTTCGATCATGCGGGTCATACATTGCTCCCAGGTGCGTTCTTGAGGCTGCTGCCGGGGACGCGGAAGATCGCGCTCCCAACCATGTCGTCGGCAAAGAGTGTGGCAGGGTCTTGATAGGCGCCGAAGAAGCGACCCTTCCCATCGTCGCACTGGTCGACTACGTAGAGCCAGTACTCCTTGCGGTGCTGGGTCGCGATGAGCACTTCGTTACCGGTCATCCGGATGCCCTCGCTGGCTGCGCTGCCCAGTACGCCCTTGACTTCGATGTGACGGATCTGGCTGTTACGGCGAGCCTCCAGGTCGTACCCACGGCTTTCGGTGTGGACGTCCTCGACCACCCAACCGTCGTTGACGAGCAACTGCTGGACGTGCCGCATGGAGACCAGTTCAGCGTCGATCTCAGCCTTGACGCTGATATCCGCTGCCGCCAGGACACGCATCCGCCCGACAAGCTTCGGCTCGGTGAGGTGTACGTCCGCGAGACGTTCAAGTTCTGCGAGTCGCTGTGCGGTCTGGGCCTGGAGTTGCCGCCGCAGTTCCAGCCGGGTGTCACGATCGTTGATCGTCTCGGTCAGGCTCAACGGCAGGTTCGTCAGATCCCTGCGCGCCTGGGCGAACCAGTCGGAGCGGACCTTCCGGTGTTCGGCGATGGTCTGCGCCGCCACGATGTTGGCCGCCGCGTCCGCGCTGTTCTCACGCGCTGGATGTGGTGCGGTGCCGTGCTGGTTGGTGGCCACGAGGTTGGCCAGGGCTTCCCATCGAACAGGCCGGGCGTTGCCGCTGTCGTCGACCTTGATCAGGGTCGCCCACACACTGGCCCGCTTGCCGTCGTTCTCCGTCAGTGTCGCCTCGTACGCATAGAGGTCGTAGGGGGTGAGGCTGGTGGGGTCGGCTGTGGCGCCGGACTGATAGAGGTCTTCGGCCAGACGCGCTGAGGCCAGGTCGATCAAGTCCGGAAACCCGGGCTCTCCGGGTCCGAGCGTGATGGTGTCACCGATCTCGATGCTTCCCTCGGCCTCACGCACCGCGTCCCCGCTAGTGGCGATGTGGACCTCGCTGGCACCACCCAGGCTGGGAGGAAACGTGGAACCGCCGGTAAGGGACAGCCGCCGGAACCCGACTCCCGCAGCGGTCGGGGCCGATCGTAGGACTCCGGCGGCCATGAGACGGTCGAGATACGCCTCGACGATGGCCGGGTTGATCCGCGCGAACAGGTCGCGCTGAAGCAGCGTCAGCGCGGCTACCGCATCGACCTGGCTGGCCAGGCGTCGCTCGTTGTCTCGGACCTGCCGGGCCACCCGGGCGAGCTCCTGAGCTTGTACGGCGCGGCCGGCGTCGATCGCCTGCTGCTTCTTGAGCTCATCGTCGCCGTACAAGTCGGAGAGCCATTTGTCGTAGTCGACACCCGTGAGCTCGGCGACCGCAGACAGGCTGTCGAACATCTGGCCGCGCAGCTCGTTCGCCGCGGTGACGAAGTTATCCAGCAGCCGCAGGAGGGTCTCACCCTCACGGGTGTCGGTGGCGACCAAGTTGTAAAGGAAGACGTCGCGTTGCTGACCGACACGGTGGATCCGGCCCATCCGCTGTTCGAGGCGAACCAGAGACCACGGGATGTCGTAGTTGACCAGGACGTGCGCTGCCTGTAGGTCGATGCCCTCGTTCCCGGCGTCGGTGGTGACGATGACCTGGAACTCACCGCGCATGAACGCCTTGCGGACCTCGTCGCGTTCCGGTTTGCTCTGCCGACCCGAATACAGCCGGGCGCTGTAGCCCTGGGCGCCGAGCCGTTCGACGATCCACCCAGCGGAGTCCGCGTATTCGGTGAAGATGACGGCCTGCTCGCCGTTCCCAGGGTGAATCCCGTGCTTGGCCAGACAGTCGTCGTTGAGTCGGCTCCATTTCGAGGGCCGCCATCGAGGATCCCTGATCGTGGCGTCGATCTGATCCGCCAGGCTCTTGATCGCGGTCCGTTCGGCCCTGGAGGAGGTAGAACTGGCGTTGACGATCCTTGCCTCATCCGCCTCGGCTTCGTCGCCGGGGTCCGCACTTTCGGCGATCAGCGCGGCCTCAGCTTCACTCATCGTCCCCATGTGGTCATAGCGCCTCCGTAGGGTCTCGGCGAGGGCGTACAAGCTGGAGGCCGCGCGCTTGCCGTAAACCATGCGGGCGAGCCGCTGCGCGGTCGGCGGAAAGAACTGGTCGACCATCTGCAGAGCAGCCTGGTAGTAGCTGTACTCGATCTGCGACAGCGGGACATTGTGGTTCTGGGCCATGCGGCCCTTGAACAACCTCGTCTTACCGTCGTAGTCGACCAGATCCTCCTTCATTCGGCGGAGGAAGTGGATCGGGCCGGGCCGCAGGGCGCTGAGCTCGACATTGGGATCGCTGCCCGGATCCGGGTAGATCGCGGGGTCGACAAGGTGAAGTAGATGCCGAAAGAGCCATTCCTTACCCCGATGCGGGGTCGCAGTCATCAGAACCGCGCGAGGGGTGTTCTTGGCCAGCAGCCGCCCGACCTGGTGAAATCCGGCCGCAGTCGGCGTCAGCCGGTGCGCTTCGTCAAACACCACCAGATCCCATCCAGCCTTGTCCGGGCGGATGGCGTCTTGGACCGCTGGGTTGACCGCCGCCAGTTCCAGCGACACCACCCACAGGTCGTTGGAGTTCAACGCGTCCTCACGCACGGTGGCCGAGGTGAGCTGGCGTAGCCCGCCGCCCAGGAGACGCTGGAAGTCATCCACCCACTTTGTGGCGAGGTTCGCGGGACACACGACGATTGCGCGCTTGACCAGCCCCAGACGCTGCATCTCCCGGATGTAAAGGCCCGCCATGATTGTCTTTCCGGTGCCTGGCTCATCAGCCAGGAGGAACCGCAGTAGCGGCTGCGGCAGCATCGCACCGTAGACGGCAGTCGTCTGGTGCGCGTACGGCTTCAACGGCGTCGACGCCATCGCGCTGGACTCGGCGTTGGTGGCCGCCGCGTCCATCCACCGGGTCCACATCGCGGCCAGCACCCTGGCGGAATCGGCCCGTCCGTCGCTAACTAGCGGTCGGACCGTGACTATGTCACCAGCCGCGAGATTCACCTCGTGTCGGCGATCCTCGTCATCAACCAGAATCAGGTCCCATGACCCAGGCTTGTCCCCCGCGAGCGCGAACCGGATCGTTGCGAACTCGGGCACCCCGTCCTTCTGAACCCGGACCCGCTGTCCCCGCTCAAACACCACTTCTCCATCAGGTTGCATGCTCATATGCGCGTCTCGTAGCTGTTCCGAATCCATAGGGCCAGCGTCGGCCTCGTGCTGACGACCAACTATCCACTCAAGCGAAACTGTCCGTCGACCTCAAACGAGGCCATGGGTTCCGACATCGCCGACTCCAAGAGATCGCTGCAAGACTCCGTATGGAGGTACGCCAGAAGGGTACTCGTGCAGTACATCCCACGGCGTTACTTGGCCCGCACTCGCTGAGGCCCGCACCACGTCATTCGGTGGCAAGGCCTGACGAAGGAGGGCCGCGGCAGCCGATCGCCCCAGCCCCGTACGGTATAAGCCGAAGTCGGCGATCGTCACGGCAGGGGCCCCTGAATAACCGACTCCCAGGAGAAGATGGAGAGGGCTTATGAGCGCGTGGGCGGCGCTGCCCGCGACCGGCCGAAGAGCCGCAGCGCGGCCAGCGACCGCCCGACGCGCGGC
>NZ_JBSFTC010000079.1:0-38838 GCF_053590415.1 Nonomuraea sp. NPDC003201 | reverse complement strand
CCACGGCCCGCCGGGGCCGCCCCAGGGGCCGCGCCCCCAGTCGAACGGGAACGGTCCGGGACCGCCGCGCCTGCCGCGCTGGCGGTGCTCGTGGTGGTGGCGGCGGCCACCCATGTCGTCGAAGGCCTCGGAAACGGCCCTGAACGCCTCGCGGGCGGCCTGCTTGGCCTCACGGGCCGCCTGCCGGTAGTCGTGAGCGCCGGGCCAGTGCCGGCCTGCTGCCTGTGCGGAATCCATTTCTCCCCCTATATCGTGATCTGTTCTCGATGCGTCAACGATATATCGATAGTGTGTCGTTCGCAAGGCCGGTGCGGGAGTGAGCCAGATCACGAAAAAGTTGCGGAATCCGGGAACAGGATTGAGGAAAGGCTCGTTATCTAGAGCAGACGAGGTCGTTCCGCGTCGGCAGGGCTGGGGGGTGCTGTCGCCGCGGAGACGGCCTCGTCTGCGTTTACGGGGACTTTTCGGACCGCGCACCCACTCCTTCCCGCTCGGGTGCGCGGGGGAGCGGGGCGGCCGGTCGCGAAGACCGTGCGTGACCGCGTATCCCCATATTTTCGCCAAGTAACGCGTCGCGGATCGGCCCCAGGTCATCGTGAAGGCCCCGCCGGGCGGGTCTCGGCGCGTAAAGGACTTCTTTGCCGTACAGTCCGGATCATGATGGGGCACACGCACGCGATGACCGGGGCCATCGCCTGGCTGGGGCTGGCGCCGCCCCTCGCCGCACTTCCGTTGCTGAACGAGTCGTCCCGTTTCGTCGAGACGGGAATCATGGCCACCGCGCTCAGCCCGGCGGAGCTGATCGCCGGTGCCCTCATCTGCGCGGGCGCCGCGATGCTGCCCGACCTCGACCACCCGAGCGCGACGATCGCCCAGACGTTCGGGCCGGTCACATGGGCGCTCAGCAAGGCCGTGAGCTGGATCAGCGGCGGCCACCGCGGGGCGACCCACTCGCTGGTGTTCGCGGTGGCGCTCGGATTCGGGGCCCACTGGCTGGCCAACACCTATCCCATCGGGCGCGACATCATGGTCGTGCTGCTCATCGGCCTGGCCCTGCGGGCGATCGGCGTCGGGATCCCCGGCAACAAGGCGGGTTCCGCGATGGTCAACATCGGGCTGACCGCCGGGCTTTACGCCGTCTTCCTCTCGCTCGGCGTGGGCTACGCCTGGCTGGGGCTCGCGGTGGCGATCGGGTGCCTCATCCATGTCGTCGGCGACTGCATGACCGAACGGGGCTGTCCGGTGCTGTGGCCGCTGGGGGCCAAGTTCGTGCTGCCGTGGAAGATCGGCATCAAGACCGGCAAGACGTTCGAGCAGAAGATCCTCGCGCCGATCCTGTCGGTGGCCATCGTCGGCCTGCTGTTCTGGCGGCTGGCACCCGCTTAACTTGATGTCGAGATAACCTAGGGATATCTTGACGTCGAGACATCCGCCGCGGAGTTCGCCAGTTAGGGTCACCTAACGTGCTGGTCGTGCGAAGAGTGCGGCAGGATTTGGTCTGAGGAAAATGTCTGATGGAGGAGGCGAATCACCGTGTCCGCGAACAGCTTCGGCAGCCGTGACACGCTACGCGTCGGCGACGCGTCGTACGAGATTTTCCGGCTGGACGCCGTCGAGGGCGCCGCACGCCTCCCGTACAGTCTGAAGATCCTTCTGGAAAACCTCCTCCGCACCGAGGACGGCGCGAACATCACCGCCGACCACATCCGGGCGCTGGGTGGCTGGGACCCGAAGGCGGCGCCGAGCGTGGAGATCCAGTTCACGCCCGCGCGCGTCATCATGCAGGACTTCACCGGCGTCCCCTGCGTGGTCGACCTGGCCACCATGCGCGAGGCCGTGCGCGACCTCGGCGGCGACGCGGCCCGCATCAACCCGCTCGCGCCGGCCGAGATGGTCATCGACCACTCGGTCATCGTCGACTTCTTCGGCCACCCCGACGCCTTCCAGCGCAACGTCGAGCGCGAGTACGAGCGCAACCGCGAGCGCTACCAGTTCCTGCGCTGGGGCCAGACGGCCTTCGACGAGTTCAAGGTGGTCCCGCCCGGCACCGGCATCGTCCACCAGGTCAACATCGAGCACCTGGCCCGCGTGGTGATGATCCGCGACGGGAAGGCCTACCCCGACACCTGCGTCGGCACCGACTCCCACACCACCATGGAGAACGGCATCGGCGTCCTGGGCTGGGGCGTCGGCGGCATCGAGGCCGAGGCCGCGATGCTCGGCCAGCCGATCTCCATGCTCATCCCGCGCGTGGTCGGCTTCAAGCTCAACGGCAAGCTGCCCGCCGGGGCCACCGCCACCGACCTGGTGCTCACGATCACCGAGATCCTGCGCAAGCACGGCGTCGTCGGCAAGTTCGTGGAGTTCTACGGCGAGGGCGTCTCGTCCGTGCCGCTGGCCGACCGGGCCACGATCGGCAACATGAGCCCCGAGTTCGGCTCCACCTGCGCGATCTTCCCGATCGACGGCCAGACCGTCGACTACCTGCGCCTGACCGGCCGCTCCGAGGAGCAGATCGCGCTCGTCGAGGCGTACGCCAAGACCCAGGGCCTCTGGCTCGACCCGTCCGCGCCCGAGCCGGTCTTCTCCGAGTACATCGAGCTCGACCTCGGCACCGTCGTGCCGTCCATCGCCGGTCCCAAGCGCCCGCAGGACCGCATCGCGCTGTCGGCCGCCAAGGCCACCTGGCGCCACGACGTCCAGAACTACGTCGAGGACGGCGTCGACGAGGCGGGCCAGGAGACCTTCCCGGCCTCCGACGCGCCCGCCTCCAACGCCCGCGCCAACGGCGGCCGGCCGCACAAGCCGGTGGCGGTCACGCTGGCCGACGGCACCTCGTTCGAGATCGACCACGGCATCGTCTCGATCGCCGCGATCACCTCGTGCACCAACACCTCCAACCCGTACGTCATGCTCGGCGCGGCGCTGCTGGCCCGCAACGCCGTCGAGAAGGGTCTGACCCGCAAGCCGTGGGTCAAGACCTCGCTGGCCCCGGGCTCGCAGGTCGTGACCGGCTACTTCGAGCGCTCGGGGCTCCAGCCGTACCTCGACAAGATCGGCTTCAACCTCGTCGGCTACGGCTGCACCACCTGCATCGGCAACTCGGGCCCGCTGCCGCCGGAGATCTCCGAGGCCGTGCAGGCCAACGACCTCGCGGTCACGGCCGTGCTGTCGGGCAACCGCAACTTCGAGGGCCGCATCAACCCCGACGTCAAGATGAACTACCTGGCCTCGCCGCCGCTCGTGGTGGCGTACGCGCTGGCCGGGACCATGGACGTCGATCTCGACACCGAGCCGCTGGGCCTGGGCAACGACGGCAAGCCCGTCTACCTGAGGGACATCTGGCCGTCGCCGGAGGAGATCTCCGCGGTGGTCAACTCCTCCATCGGCCGTGACATGTTCGAGCGCGACTACGCCGACGTGTTCAAGGGCGACGACCACTGGCGCTCGCTGCCGATCCCGACCGGCGACACGTTCGAGTGGGACCCGTCCTCGACCTACGTGCGCAAGGCCCCCTACTTCGACGGCATGCCGTCCAAGCCGGAGCCCGTCACCGACATCGCCGGCGCCCGCGTGCTGGTCAAGGTCGGCGACTCGGTCACCACCGACCACATCTCGCCGGCCGGCTCCATCAAGACCGGCACCCCGGCCGCGCAATACCTGCAGGCCAACGGGGTCGAGGTGAAGGACTTCAACTCCTACGGCTCGCGGCGCGGCAACCACGAGGTGATGATCCGGGGCACGTTCGCCAACATCCGCCTGCGCAACCAGATCGCGCCGGGCACCGAGGGCGGCTACACCCGCGACTTCACCCAGCCCGACGGGCCGGTGTCGTTCATCTACGACGCCTCGGTCAACTACGCCGCCGCCGAGACGCCGCTGGTGGTGCTGGCGGGCAAGGAGTACGGCTCCGGCTCCTCGCGCGACTGGGCGGCCAAGGGCACGGCGCTGCTGGGCGTGCGCGCGGTCATCGCCGAGTCGTACGAGCGCATCCACCGCTCCAACCTGATCGGCATGGGCGTGCTCCCGCTGCAGTTCCCCGAGGGCGCCACGGCGGAGTCGCTCGGGCTGACCGGCGAGGAGACCTTCGACATCACGGGTGTCGAGGAGCTCAACTCCGGCGGCATCCCGAGCACCGTGCACGTCAGGGCCGGCGAGGTGGAGTTCGACGCGGTGGTGCGCATCGACACGCCGGGTGAGGCCGACTACTACCGGCACGGCGGGATCATGCAGTACGTTCTTCGCTCGTTGCTCGCGAAGTGACTTCCCGGGCTCGCGCGCGGTCATGAGCCGCGCGGGGGCCGGGATCCCTTGGCCGCTCGTTGAAGCCGGGGGTGGGGCGTGATCCTCACGCGCCCGTATCGGGGGAACCACCCGACACAAAGAAGAGCCGCCCGGCGGGACAACCCCCGCCGGGCGGCTCTTCGTCATCGGGACATCGTCCGGTAGCGGTGGACGGACAGCGGCAGGAACACCGCGAGGATCGCCAGCGACCAGATCAGGCTCGCGGCCACCGGGTGCTGGAGCGGCCAGGCCGAGGAGACCGAGGTGGGGTTGCCGAACAGGCCGCGGGTGGCGGCCGCGACGGCGCTCATGGGGTTCCAGTCGGTGAGGGGCTTGAGCCAGGCCGGCAGCCCCTCGGTGGGGACGAACGTGTTGGCCAGGAACGTCATCGGCATCAGCCAGCCGAAGGTGGCCGCGTCCGCCTGCCCGCCGCTCTTGACCCACAGGCCGATGTACGTGCCCAACCAGATCATCGCGAACCCGAACAGCGCCAGCAGCCCGAACGCCCCCGCCGTCGCCCCCAGGCTCCCGTGCGCCCGCCACCCGGCCAGCAGCACTCCGGTCAGCACCATGGCGGACAGCGACAGCAGGTGCAGCGACAGGGCGGCCACGCTCCGCCCGACCAGCACGGCGCCGCGGGCGATGGGCTGGGCGCGGAACCTGTCGGTGATCCCGCGGGCCATGTCCTCGGCCACGGTGGTGGCGGCAGAGGTGGCCGTCATGGCCATGACCTGCATGAAGATGCCGGGCATGAGGTAGTCGCGGTAGTCGCCGCCGCCCGGCAGGGTGATCGCGCTGCCGAAGACGTAGCCGAACAGCACGGTCATGATCACGGGGAACACCAGGAATCCCGCGATCTCGCCCGGCTGGGCCTTCAGCCGCGAATAGGTGCGGCCCGCGATGGTGAGGGAGTCGTTCAGGGTCCAGCGCAGCGTCTCGTACATCTCTCCGGCTCCTTCTCAGGCCGTCAGGTGGAGGAAGACCTCGTCGAGGGTCGGCCGCCGCAGCGCCAGGTCCTCCACGGGGATGCCGGCCGCGTCCAGCGCGCCGGCGATGCGGACGAGCGACTGCGCGCCGTCGGCCGCGGGAACGGTCACCTGCCGCCCCTCGGCGCTCTCGATCTCCGGGGATCCGGCGCCGCGCAGCAGCCGCAGCCCCGCGTCCACGTCCCCCGGCTCCCGGAAGACGACCTGGACCCGGTCGCCGCCGATCTGCCACTTCAGCTCGGCCGGTGAGCCCGCCGCGGCCACCACGCCCTCCCTCAGCACCACGATCTGGTTCGCGAGCCGGTCGGCCTCGTCCAGGTACTGGGTGGTCAGCAGCAGCGTCGTGCCCTCCTTCACCAGGTCGAGCAGCAGCTCCCAGAGCTGCATCCGGCTGCGCGGGTCGAGCCCGGTGGTCGGCTCGTCCATGAACAGCACCGGCGGCGACACGATCAGGCTCGCCGCCAGGTCGAGCCGGCGCCGCATGCCCCCCGAATACTCCTTGACCGGCCGCTGTCCCGCCTCGGCCAGCTCGAACCGCTCCAGCAGCGCGACCGCCCTGCGTCGCGCCTCGGCCCTGCTCAGGTGGTAGAGCCGGCCGAACAGCTCCAGGTTGCGCCGCCCGGTCAGCAGCTCGTCGACGGCCGCGTGCTGCCCGGCCAGGCCGATGCGGAAGCGCAGCGCGGCCGCGTCGCGCACGACGTCCAGCCCGGCGACCTCGGCATGGCCCGCGTCGGGGCGCAGGAGCGTGGCGAGGATGCGTACGGCGGTGGTCTTGCCCGCCCCGTTCGGACCCAGCAGGCCGCAGACGGTGCCGGCCGGGACGTCCAGGTCGATGCCCTTGAGCGCTTCGGTGGCCGCGTACCGCTTCCGCAATCCTTCCGCGTGGATCATGGAGACCCCCCTTAACAGTGTTAAATCTAACAGCGTTAAGGATGCATTGAACGTTGTTAAGCTGTCAACCGTGGCACTCGAAAAAAGCACCATCGTCGCGACCGCGCTACGGCTCCTGGACGAGGTCGGGCTCGACGGGCTGACGCTGCGCCGGCTCGCGGGCGAGCTGGGCGTGCAGGCCCCGGCCCTCTACTGGCACTTCAAGAACAAGCAGGAACTGCTGGACGCGATGGCGGCGGCGATGATGTCCGCGCACACGTCCCGCCCCACGTTGACGGAGCCGGGCAAGTGGCGGGAGTGGGTCGCCGGCTACGCGCACGCCGACCGCGCGATGCTCAACTCCTATCGCGACGGGGCCAAGCTGGTGGCGGGCACGCGGCCGTCGTCGGAGCTGTTCGCCGTGGTGGAGCGGGCGCTGGCGGGGCTGGAGGCGGCGGGGTTCGGGGCCGGGGACGCGGCGCGGGGGCTGTTCACGGTGAGCGGGTACGTGGCCGGCTTCGTGCTGGAGGAGCAGGCCGACCGGACGCGTACGGACGAGGAGCGCGGCATGCCGGACATGGAGGAGTTCCAGAAGACCTATCCGCGGCTGATGGCGGGCCTGGCGGAGCTGGGCGACCCGCAGGGCGACCGGTCGTTCGAGGGCGGGCTGCAGCTGATCCTCGACGGGATGGGGCTGCGCCTGAAGGCTCAGGACACCTTGGCGGCGGGCGCGGACCAGGTGTCGCAGGCGGAGGGGGAGACGGCGCGGTAGCCGCGCTGGAGCCAGTAGACGCGGGTGGCGCCCTTGCCGTGGCTGCGGTAGCCGTCCTCGTCGCCGCTGGCCCGGGTGGCGTCGAGCAGCGCCGCCCAGTCGTCCTTGCCGCGCCGCAGCGACCCCCACACGCTGCCGAGGAACACCCCGGACAGGCAGTCGGCCTGCAGCTCGAAGCGCCGCTTCAGCTCGCCCTGGCGGTCGGCCGGGATCTTCGCCTTGTACTGCCGCCAGACGCCGAGCCGGCTCTGCAGGTGGTGCCCGTACTCATGGGCGGCCACCTTGAACGGATAGAGATCGGTCCTGTCCTCGATCCACCGGCCGGTGAGGGGGAACACCAGGGTGCCGCGCTCCATGCAGTAGAAGGCCGCCGCCTGCTCGGGCCACGGCACCCCGCACACGGTGCTCTCGGGCTCCTCGTAGTACCGCACGACGGGCTTGCCGAACGCCCATCCGGCCCGCCCGAAGTAAGCACCCCACGACGTGTCCAGACATTTCACGACTGCTGCGAGGTACTGCCGGGCCTGCGGAATCCCCCCGTACGTGATCGCCGTCTCGGGGCAGGCGGTGTCGCGCAGCTTCCCGGCCTTCTTGGCGAACGGGCTGGTGACGGGGGCGGCGTGGGCGATCTGAGCGGGCACGCAGACGGCCGCGAGGACCGCGACGAGGGCGAGGGCGCGCTTGAACGGGAGGGACTGCACGGAGGGCAGCTTAACGATCGGCGGGAGCGTCTCGAGCTCGGTCACTCCTGTAGGGGGAACGGCGACAGAGAGTGAAGGTGATTGACTCTCGCCCATGACTGATGTGGCGTTGGTGCTGATTGTTGGTAGTTTGGCGGTCTTTGTCGGGGCGATTGTCCAAGGTGGTGTGGGTTTCGGTCTCGGGCTGGTCGCCGCTCCCGTGCTCACCATGCTCAATCCCGACCTCATGCCCGGCGCCATCCAGGTCGTCAACGTGACGCTCCCGCTGTTCACGCTGGCCGCCGAATGGCGGACGGTGGACTGGCGCGGGCTCGGGTTCGCGGTGCTGGGGAGGCTGCCCGGGAGCGTCATCGGCGCAGTCATCGTTGTCTACGTTTCCGCATACGCCAGAGGCGTCTTCGTCGCCGTCATGGTGCTCGTCGCGGTGGCCCTGACGGCCAGGGCGCTGAGCGTGCCGCGCAACGGGGTGACGCTCGCCTCCGCCGGGTTCGTCTCCGGGATCACCGGGACGGCGACCGGCATCGGCGGGCCGCCCATGGCGCTGGTGTACCAGCATGCCAAGGGGCCGCAGATCAGGGCGACGCTGGCGATGTTCTTCTTCCTGAGCGCCGCCCAGTCGCTGGTCATCCTCGCGGTCGTGGACGAGCTCCCGGCCCGGGCGCTGACGACCGGGGCGATCCTGATCGTGCCGATGGTGCTCGGCTTCCTGGTGTCGGGGCCGCTGCGGCGGTATCTCGACGGCGGCAAGGTACGGGTGGCCGTGCTCGTGGTGGCCGCCGCCTCCGCCTTGGCGCTGCTCGTACAGAACGTGATCGCGCAGCTCGCCTGAGACCGTGACGCTGTGAGTGGTGGACGGCGGACGTCACGGATTCGGCTCGCCGGCCTCCTCGCGAGCTGGGTGACGGCATGGGGGCCGGTCAGGACGTCCCGCGATTCGGCCTCGGCCCAGCTGAAGATGCCGATCGGCATGGTGCTGCGCTCCTGGGCGGCGCGGAGCGCGTAGACCTCGGCGCGGGCGGTGTGGACGGCCGGGTCCTCCGGGGCGGCGTCGCCGGCGAGCTGGGCGAGGTGGCAGGCTTCGGCCTCCGGCGCCGGTCGAGCGTGAGCCACTCGACCTCGACGTCGGTACGAAGCCTGCCAACCCGGCTGTGACGTCGCCGACCAGACCGTGCCCAACGTCCTGCGGATGTTCGGCATGGCCGAATCGGAGGCCCGCCGCATCGTGGCACTGCCGCTCCCGGCCGACGAGCCTGCGCCCGAATCGATCTGAGCGACGGGACGCACCGGCGGAACTCATGGGTCATGGGGTTGCGTGATGCGTTCGAGCCATCGCCGCAGCAGGGCGGTCTCGGCCGGTTCGAGGGCCTCGGTCCCGACGAGATCGAGTTGCGCGTGAAGGCGTAGTGCGGCGGCGTGCACGGGGTCGGCGTCGTTGCGAGCGGTCGTTTCGGTGAGTACGTACGAAAACACGGCGTCTCGCATGCGGTGGGACAGCGCGGGGTCATCGAACAGGGCCGGTCTGGAGATGTGGTCGAGGGCGGTCCCGACGTTCGCCGCCAGGATGAGCTGAGCGGCGGTCCGCGGCGCGACCGTCAACGCGCCCGCCGCCGCGCACCGGGTGAGCGCCGCCACCAGCAGGTCCATCACGCGATCTCGCGCCGTTGAGTGGGACCACGGCCGTGGAGCGAACATGAGCTGGTAGAGGGCCGGGTTCTCCTTCGCGAACGCCATGTGACCGTCCCAGCCGGCGTGCAGGTCGGCGACCGGGTCGTGCGTCTGCTCCTGAGCGGCCTTGATCGCGGCGTACCGCTCGTACCCGTGGTCGGCGACGGCGTCGAGCAGCCCGTGCTTGTCACCGAACAGCCGGTAGAGCACGGGCTGGCTCACGCCGACCGCCTCGCAGACCGCGCGCGTGGCGATCTCGTGGTTCGCGGACGTCGCCAGTTGCCGCACCGCGGCTTCGATCATCGCCGTGCGAAGCGGGTCTGTCGCTGCCATGGAATCAATGCTACTGCCATTCGATAGCGGTGATACGGATCTGTGCTATGGTCGCTCCGTAGCATCGATATGAAAAAACCGTATCGAAGATAAGGAGCTTCCGTGAGTGATCAGCAGGTTGCCGTCGTCGCCGGCGGCTCTCGCGGGATAGGCAAGGCGATCGCGATGGCGTTGGCGGCGCGGGGCTGCCAGGTCGCGGTGGGGTTCCAAGGGTCGGCCTCCGCCGCGGCGCAGGTGGCCGAGACGATCACGGCGTCCGGCGGCCGGGCGATCCCGGTCCAGGCCGACGTGGCGGACGAGGACGCCGTCGCGGCGATGTTCGACACGGTGGAGAAGACCTTCGGCGGGGTCGACGTGGTCGTCAACTCGGCGGGGCGGCTGTCGCTGTCCCCGATCGCCGACCTCGACCTGGACGACCTGGACGCCCTGCACCGCACCAACATTCGCGGCGCCTTCGTCATGGCGCGGGAGGCCGCGCGTCGCGTGCGCGCCGGTGGCGCGATCGTCACCCTTTCCACCTCCGTGGTCGCTCTGCAGTTCCCGAACTACGGGGCGTACGCCGCCGGCAAGGGGGCCGTCGAGGCGATGACGCTCGTGCTCGCCCGCGAGCTGCGAGGCCGGGACGTCACGGTCAACGCGGTCGCGCCCGGCCCGACCGCCACCGAACTGTTCCTCGACGGCAAGGACGCGGCCACCATCGAGCGACTCGCCAAGCAGCCGCCGCTGGAGCGGCTCGGCACCCCCGAGGACATCGCCGAGGTCGTCGCCTTCCTGACGAGCCCGGCGGGGCACTGGGTCAACGGGCAGGTCGTGCGCGCGAACGGCGGGATCATCTGACGATCGCCGCCGACCGCCTCCGCGCCGAGTTCTACCAACCCTCTGAATCCCCGATACGAAAGGAAACCGACATGCCGTTCGCCAACCTCAAGGTGCCCGCCGGCACCCTGACCCCCGAGTCCAGGAAGAAGCTCATCGACGCCGTCACCGACGCCTACGCCGACGTCTACGGAGAACGAGCCCGCGCCACCACCCTGGTCCTCCTGGAGGAGGTTCCGGACGGCGGCTGGGGCCTGGGCGGCAATGTCCTCACCGCCGAAATGCTCGGCCGAAACTGACCCGTCCGGGGCCGGGCCGGACGCCCCACCCGGCCCGGCCCCGGCCCAGTCCCGAGGTCCGGCGGGACCGCCCCTTCGATGGCCGCCGATCCTGCAACGCCCGCCGATGGGCAGAACGGCGCGAACCGGCCGACTGAAGCGCTCAGTCACAGGACCGGAGCCCCCGAAGATTCCGGTGGCGTTTCTGGATTGTTACCCGAAACAACAAACTCCCGGCCCACAGGGTCTTCCAAAGCAGGCCATCCCGGAATACGTTGCCGCAAACAACATTCATCCGGGCGCCTCCGGAAGAAAGGACCCTGCACCATGCGCAAGGGGATCCTCAGCCTGACCGCCGCGGCAGCCACGCTCGCCCTCGGTCTCACCGCCTGCGGGGGCAACAGCGGTCAGAACACGGCGTCGACCTCGTCGACCGCGTCGGCCACGGCCTCAGCGGCGAAGGCCGGGAAGATCGGCGTCATCCTGCCGGACAGCAAGTCCTCGGCCCGGTGGGAGACGGCGGACCGCAAATACCTCGAAGAGGCGTTCAAGGCCGCCGGTGTCCAGTACGACATCCAGAACGCACAGAACGACAAGACGGCGTTCCAGACCATCGCCGACCAGATGATCACCAACGGCGCCACCGTCCTGATGATCGTGAACCTGGACAGCGGCAGCGGCAAGGCGGTCATCGACAAGGCCAAGTCCCAGGGCGTGGCCACGATCGACTACGACCGGCTGACGCTCGGCGGCGGCGCCGCCTACTACGTCAGCTTCGACAACACCAAGGTCGGCACCCTGCAGGGCGAGGGCCTGAGCAAGTGCCTGACCGACAAGAAGGCCGGTAAGCCCATCGTGGCCTACCTGAACGGCTCGCCGACGGACAACAACGCCACCCTGTTCAAGCAGGGGTACGACGGGGTGCTCAAGCCCAAGTTCGACTCCGGCGAGTACGTCAAGGGCCCCGACCAGGCCGTGCCCGACTGGGACAACACCCAGGCCGGCACGATCTTCGAGCAGATGCTCACCCAGCAGCCGAAGATCGCCGGCGTGCTGGCCGCCAACGACGGCCTCGGCAACGCCGCCATCACCGTGCTGAAGAAGCAGAACCTCAACGGCAAGGTGCCGGTCACCGGCCAGGACGCCACCGTCCAGGGCCTGCAGAACATCCTCGCGGGCGACCAGTGCATGACCGTCTACAAGGCCGTCAAGAAGGAGGCCGACGCGGCGGCCAAGCTCGCGGTGGCGCTGGCCAAGGGCGAGAAGCCCACGGCGAGCGGCAGCGTCAAGGACCCCGAGAGCGGTCAGGACGTCCCCTCCGAGCTGCTCGAGCCGCAGGCCATCTACCTCGACAACGTCAAGGACGTGGTGGCCGACGGTTACGTGACCAAGGAGGAACTGTGCACGGGTGACTTCGCCAAGAAGTGCACCGAGGCAGGCATTCAATAAGACCAAAAGGGGGCGCGGCCGGACCGGTCGTGCCCCCTCTTAGGGAGCCCCATGACCCCCCTCCTTGAAGTGCGCGGGATCGACAAGAGCTTCGGCCCGGTGAAGGTGCTGCACAAGGTCGAGTTCGAGGCGTACGCCGGCGAGGTGACGGCCCTGGTCGGAGACAACGGCGCGGGCAAGTCGACGCTGGTCAAGTGCATCGGCGGCATCTATCCGATCGACGCAGGTGAGATCCTGTTCGACGGCAGGCAGGTGCACGTCCACAGCCCCCGCGACGCGGGCGAGCTCGGGATCGAGATCGTGTACCAGGACCTGGCCCTGTGCGACAACCTCGACATCGTCCAGAACATGTTCCTCGGCAGGGAGCGCAAGAACGGGCTCCTGCTCGACGAGGACAGCATGGAGGAACTGGCCGAGAAGACCCTCAGCGGCCTGTCCGTACGCACGGTGAAGTCCATCCGGCAGCAGGTCTCCAGCCTGTCCGGCGGGCAGCGGCAGACCGTGGCCATCGCCAAGGCCGTGCTGTGGAACAGCAAGGTCGTCATCCTCGACGAGCCGACCGCGGCGCTGGGCGTGGCCCAGACCGCGCAGGTGCTGGAGCTGGTGCGCAGGCTGGCCGACACCGGCCTGGCCGTCGTGCTCATCTCGCACAACATGAACGACGTCTTCGCCGTCTCCGACCGGATCGCGGCGCTCTACCTCGGAAGGATGGCCGCCCAGGTCAAGACCGCCGACGTGACGCACGCCCAGGTCGTCGAACTGATCACCTCAGGCCGCAGCGGGGAACTCGGCCTCAAGAACGGGGTCACCCCATGAGCAAGGTCAAAGAACTCCCCGGCGAGGCCATCGCCGCGGCGACGCAGTCGCCGTCGATCGGCAACAGCTTCCTCGCCTACGTCGAGCGGGTGCGCGGCGGCGACATGGGCGCGCTGCCCGCCGTGCTGGGGCTGGTCGTGCTCTGCACGGTCTTCGCCGTCGCCCGCCCCGCCTTCGTCACCTCGATCAACTTCGCCAACCTCTTCACCCAGGGCGCCGCGATCACGCTGATCGCGATGGGCCTGGTGTTCGTGCTCCTGCTCGGCGAGATCGACCTGTCCGCCGGCTTCGCCAGCGGCGTGTGCGCGGCGGTGCTGGCCGTCACGCTCACCAGCCTGGGCCTGCCCTGGTACGTGTGCGCGCTGGCCGCCATCGTCACCGGCGTGATCATCGGCACGGTGCTCGGCACGCTCGTCGCCAAGGTCGGGATCCCGTCGTTCGTGGTCACGCTGGCCGCCTTCCTCGCCTTCCAGGGCCTGGTCCTGGTGCTGGTCCAGGAGGGTACGAACATCTCCATCCGCGACAGCGTGATCGTCGCCATCGCCAACAAGAACCTGGCGCCCTGGCTGGGCTGGGTGCTCTACGCGGCCAGCGTGGTGGTCTACGCCGCCGTCCAGCTCCTGCGGGCCAGGAAGCGCACCAAGCGCGGGCTGGTGGCCGACCCGATGTCGCTGATCGCCGCCCGCGTGGGCGCGCTGGCGGTGCTGGCCGGGCTCGCGGTCTACGTGCTCAACCTGGAGCGCAGCCGCAACCCGGCGCTCGTCTCGCTCACCGGCGTGCCGATCGTGGTGCCGATCATCCTGGTGCTGCTGGTCGCGTGGACGATGGTGCTGCGCCGTACCGCGTTCGGACGTCACATCTACGCGGTCGGCGGCAACACCGAGGCCGCGCGCCGGGCCGGCATCCCGGTCGACCGGATCAGGATCAGCGCGTTCGTGATCTGCTCCTCGATGGCCGCGATCGGCGGGATCGTGGCCGCGTCCAGGGCCAGCTCGGTCGACCCGAACACGGGCGGCAGCTCCGTCCTGCTGTACGCGGTCGGCGCGGCGGTCATCGGCGGCACGAGCCTGTTCGGCGGCAAGGGCAGGGTGCTGGACGCCGTGCTCGGCGGCGCCGTGGTCGCGGTCATCGAGAACGGCATGGGTCTGATGGGGTATGGGGCCAGTGTGAAGTACCTGGTCACGGGGTCCGTCCTGCTGCTCGCCGCGGGCGTCGACGCCCTGGCCCGCAAACGGGCGTCGGCCGCTGGTCTAAGGTGATCAGCGACTCTCAGCCCCCGAAGGAATACCAGACGATGCGTGCCGGCCCTTCCCAAGAGGACATCAGGCGCCACAATCTCGGCGCGCTGCTTCGTCATGTCCATCTGGGCGGGCCGATCTCGCGCGCCGAGCTGACCTCGAGGATGGGGCTCAACCGCAGCACGATCATGGCGCTGACCTCGGATCTCACCGCGGCCGGGCTGGTGCGCGAGGAGCTGCCCCGCGAGACGGGCCGAGCGGGACGGCCCTCGCTCGTGGTGCGGCCGGAGTCGGCCCGGGTCTACGTTTTCGCGTTCGACGTGGGCCCCGACCGGCTGGCGGTGGCCCGCGTGGGGCTGGGCGGGGTGATCCTCGACCGCCGTGAGACGACCCGCGAACGCGGCAAGTTCATGCTGGACGAGCTGACCGGGGTGCTGTCCGGCTTCGCCCGGCAGATGCGGCGCAAGACCAGGGACGACACCGTCTGCGTGGGCGCGGCGGCGGCCGTGTCCGGCGGCGTGCGCAAGGCCGACGGCGTGGTGCGGTTCTCGCCCAACCTGCTGGCCGAGGAGATCCCGTTCGGCGAGGAGCTGGGCCGCCGGCTCGGCCTCGGGCTGCCGGTCAGCGTGGGCAACGACGCCAACCTGGCCGCCCTCGCCGAGCACAGCCGCGGCGTCGGCGCCGCCGTCAGGGACCTCATCTACCTGCACGGCGACGTGGGCATCGGCGGCGGCATCATCGCGGGCGGCCATCTGCTCGGCGGTCACGACGGCTACGGCGGCGAGGTCGGCCACATGGTCGTCAACCCCGGCGGGCGCGCCTGCGGCTGCGGGTCCCACGGGTGCCTGGAGGCGGAGGTGGGGGAGCGGGCGCTGCTGGAGGCCGCGGGCCGCATCGGCCCCGGGCAGCACGGGCGCGACGCGGTGCGCGCCGTGGTGGAGGCCGCCGACAGGGGCGACATCGAGGCGCAGGACGCGCTCAAGAAGGTCGGCGACTGGCTCGGCCTCGGCATTGCGAACCTGGTCAACATCTTCAACCCCGAGATGGTCATCTTCGGGGGCATCCTCCGGGAGATCTACCTGGGGTCCGCCGCGCGGGTGCGTTCCCAGCTCGCGCTGCACGCGATGGCGCCGCAGCGGGAGCGGCTGCGGCTGCGCACGGCGTCGCTCGGGGACGCCGCCCCGCTGGTGGGCGCGGCCGAGCTGGCCTTCGCCAACGTCCTCGCCGACCCCCTGGAGGTCCTCGCCCGCGCCACCGCCTAGACCCCCGTCAGCCGACCTTCGACGTGGCGGCCGTCCAGGTGTTGCAGAAGCCCGTGGCCCCGCCGCGGTAGCCGCGCTCCTGCCAGAAGGCGAGGTTGCGGGGCTTGCCGTGGATCTCGCTCTCGTCGGCCCTGCGCACCGCGTCGATCCAGTCGTCCCACGCGATCCCCGGCCTGATCGACTTCAGCGTGGCGCTGTACAGGACGCCGGCGAAGCACTCGGCCTGCATCTCCAGCCGGTGGCTCAGCAGGGTCCGCGCGCTGCCGGAGGCCTGCCAGGACAGCGCGTTCTGCGCGTCCAGCACCCCGATGAGCTGCTGCACGTGGTGTCCCCACTCGTGGGCGACGGAGTGCGCGATGTTCATCCTGAAGGGGTCGCGCAGGTCGTGCTTCATGATGCGGATGGCGATCGTGCGCTGCTCGGGGCAGTACTGCGCGCCGTTGCTGGTGATCTCCCCGCAGACGGAGTCGCTCCCCGTCGTGATCGTGACCTCGGGCGGCGCGTACGGCAGCCGGGCCTGCGCGAACCGCCCGGCCCAGAAGCGGTCGGCGCATCCGGCCATCGCCCGGTAGAACGTCCTGAGCGAGGCGACGCTGCCCGGACGGATCTCCGGGACCTCGCAGGTCTGCGCGACCACGTCCCCGCCCATCTCTCCCAGAAGGCCGGCCTGCGCGATACGCGACGCCGCCCGGGCCGGCCCAGAAAACTGCCCGGAGAACAGCAGTAAACCCGCGACCATGCCCGCTAAGAGGGATATGCGCACGATCGCGGATCTTAGAGGAGTTTTACGACACTTGGGACTTCGGAGCCTTCCAGGTGTTGCAGCCGCCGGCCGACTCGGTGTCGAAGCCGCGCTTGAGCCAGGCGCCGGTGTTCTTGGCGTTGCCGTGCGTCTTCTCGCCCCAGTTGTCGACCTTCACGCCGAGGGCGGACAGGTCGAGGCCGGTGCCGCCGTTCCTGACCCAGTAGGTGAACTCGGACTCCTGGCGGCCCAGCGAGTGCCAGACGCTGCCGGTGAACACGCCGGACAGGCACTCCGCCTGCAGTTCGAGCCGCCGGCTCTCGTCGAGCACTCGGGCCTCGTTCTTGCGGTTGTACGGCGTCAGGGCCTTGAACATGCCCGTCGTCTGCTGGATGTGGTGGCCGTACTCATGGGCCAGGACCAGCATCAGCATCAGGTCGTTCTGCTCCTCGACCAGGTTGGAGCTGGCGAAATAGGTGATCTTCTTGTTGGTCGAGCAGTAGAGCGCCTGCACGCCGCCCTCGGGGAACTTGCCGCACCCGGTCTGTGCGCCGGGCTTGGTGATCACCTGCATGGTGGGCTTGGTGAATGTGAAGCCGGCCTTCTTGACCTTCGGCTCCCAGGCGGCGTTGAGGCAGTCGAGCACGACGTCCAGATAGCCCTTGACCTCCTCCAGGCTGCCGGACTGCACCTTCGGCTCCGGGCACGAGTCGAAGCCGAGCTTGCCCGTCTTGTAGATCGGGCTTTTCGCCAGTACAGGCTTGTATGCCGGCGCAGCGGTGGCCGCGTGGGCCGTTCCGGCGAAGAGCAGGCTCGCCATGGTGCCTGCCATAAGCGCCAATCGGGTGATACGCATGAGAAGGCACCCTATTGAATAGGGAGTTCCAGGTAAAGGAAGATTAAAGCGTGTTGCGGGCCGTGGCGGACCAGGTGTTGCACGCGCCCGGACCGCCGCGGTTGAAGCCCCGCGTCATCCAGGCCGCCTGCGTCGGGCCCTTGCCGTGGTCGTTCTGGGGCCAGCCCTTGGCGCCGTTCTTCCTGAACCAGTCGACCGTGTACGCCCAGTCGGCGTCGGTGACCAGTTCCGTTCCCTTCATCGTGCTCATGAACACCGACGAGAAGCACTCCGCCTGCAGCTCCGAATTGCGCGAGAGTTGCAGCCGCTTCGCCTTGCCCGCGACATTCCTGGCGGTCCAGTAGTAGTTCCAGATGCCGGAGATCTGCTGGACGTGGTGCCCGTACTCGTGGGCGATCAGGCGGGTGATGCCCAGCGGGAACGGGTTGCGCAGCTGGTCCCTGCTGATCATCAGGTACATCGTGCGGTCCGTGGAGCAGTAGACGCCGTCGGCGCCGGTGTTCCAGGTGCCGCAGGGGGTCCTGACCTTGGTGGTGATGATGCGCAGCCGCGGCTTGGCGAAGGGCAGCCCGGCCTTGCGGAACTGGGCGGCCCACGCCTTGTTGAGGCAGTTGGTCACGCGGGTCAGGAAGCGCCGGTACGCGGTCATGCTCCCGGCCGGCAGGTCGCCGGGCGCGCAGTTGACGTCGGCCAGGCGCCCGGTCCGGTACAGCGGGTTCGCCGTCGCCAGTGCCTGGCCGATCGAGGGCCCCTTCTTCGACTCGCTGGAGCCCTTGGCCGGCGGGGAGGAGAGCTGCCGGGCCGCCCCGTTCAGCGACTCCGACGAGGGGGTGGCCACGCCGGCCAGCACGAGCACCAAACCGGCCGCTGCCAGGGCAAGCGCCACCATGGCGACCGCCAGCGCCGCGAGTTTGCTTTTGGGGGCAGAGTTCATATGCTCCGAAAAACTATCCCAAGATCAGACATATGTGGGTGGATTTGACTCGATGGAGTCAGTGAGGCGGGAGCGAACTAGACTCGGGTCAACGGCGCACAAGAGCAGAGGGGAGTCGGATCCGTGAGCGGGTTGCTGGGCTCGATAGAGGGACCGCATGACGTCAAACGGCTCACTGTCGAGGAGCTGCCGCGGCTTGCGGGGGAGATTCGCGACCTGCTGGTCGACTCGTGCGCCAGGTTCGGCGGCCATCTGGGCCCCAACCTGGGAGTGGTCGAGCTCACCATCGCCATCCACCGGGTCTTCGACTCCCCGAACGACCCCGTCGTCTGGGACACCGGCCACCAGTCGTACGTGCATAAGGTCCTCACCGGACGGGCCTCCGGCTTCGAGGCGCTCAAGCAGGAGGGCGGTCTGTCGGGCTATCCGAGCCAGGCCGAGTCGGAGCACGACTTCGTGGAAAACTCCCACGCCTCGACCGCGCTGTCCTACGCCGACGGCCTGGCCAAGGCGTTCAAGCTGCGCGGCGAGCAGGACCGCACGGTCGTGGCGGTGATCGGCGACGGCGCGCTGACCGGCGGCATGGCCTGGGAGGCGCTCAACAACATCGCCGCCGGCAAGGACCTCCGGCTCGTGATCGTGGTCAACGACAACGGCCGCTCCTACTCGCCCACGATCGGCGGCCTGGCCTCCCACCTGTCCAACCTGCGGGTCAACCGCAGGTATGAGGACTTCCTCGACTACGTCAAGGACAAGTTGGGGAACGTTCCCGTGCTCTACGACGCCCTGCACGGCTTCAAGAAGGGCGTCAAGGACGTCCTGGCCCCGCAGGTGATGTTCGAGGACCTCGGGCTCAAATACGTCGGCCCCATCGACGGCCACGACGAGCAGGCCATGGAGGCGGCGCTGCGCAAGGCCCGCGACTTCCGCGGCCCCGTCATCGTCCACGCCCTCACCCAGAAGGGCCGCGGCTACACGCCCGCGGAGAATCACGACGAGGACCAGTTCCACTCGCCCGGCGCCTTCGACCGGGCCACCGGCGCGGAGAAGCCCAAGCCGCGCATCTGGACCAACGTCTTCAGCGAGGAGCTCGTCCGGCTCGGCAAGGAGCGCGAGGACCTCGTCGCGATCACCGCGGCCATGCTCCACCCGACGGGCCTCAACGCCTTCGCCGACGCCTACCCCGAGCGCATCTACGACGTCGGCATCGCCGAGCAGCACGCGCTGACCAGCGCCGCCGGCCTCGCCCTCGGCGGCATGCACCCGGTCGTGGCCGTCTACGCCACGTTCCTCAACCGGGCCTTCGACCAGCTCCTCATGGACGTCGCGCTGCACCGGCTGCCCGTCACGGTGGTGCTCGACCGAGCGGGCGTCACGGGCGACGACGGCGCCAGCCACAACGGCATGTGGGACCTGTCGATCCTCCAGGTCGTCCCCGGGCTGCGGGTCGCGGTGCCGCGCGACGGCGACCGGCTGACCGAGCTGCTGCGCGAGGCCGTCGAGGTCACCGACGGCCCGACCGTGCTGCGCTTCCCCAAGGGCCCGGTCGCCGAGCCGGTCGAGCCGGTGGGCAAGCTGGGCGAGATGGACCTGCTGCGCGCCCCCAAGGGCGACCCCGACGTGCTGCTGGTCGGCGTGGGCCCGATGGCGCAGCTCTGCATGGACGCCGCGGTCCTGCTCGACGCCCAGGGGATCGGGGCCACCGTGGTCGACCCCCGCTGGGTCAAGCCGCTCGACGAGGCGCTCGTGCTGGCCGCGAGCGCCCACAAGCTGGTGGCCGTCGTCGAGGACAACGGCCGCGTGGGCGCCGTGGGCGACGCCGTGGCCCGCCTGCTGCGCGACGCCGACGTCGACGTGCCGGTGCGCACGTACGGCATCCCGCAGGAGTTCCTCGACCACGCCAAGCGGGCCGCGATCCTCGCCAGGATCGGCCTGACCGCGCAGGACCTCGCCCGGCAGATCACCGAGGCGGTCGCGAAGCGGACCTCCCACGAGGTGCCCGCCCGCCACTGAGCACCCGGCGCACCACGGCGGTGATCCCCAGCGCGGGCGATCACCGCCGTGTCGCGTTCCTATCCCTGAGGTGAGACTGGATCCCGACCGCGCATGATCACTCAGGGCGTGGGAAGGATCACCGGGCGTGGACATCTTTCGCACGAAGAGTGTCGAGCAGTCGATCCGTGACACCGAGGATCCGGAACATCAGCTGCGCAAACGCCTGACGGCCACCGACCTGACGGTCTTCGGCATCGGGGTGATCGTCGGCACCGGGATCTTCGTGCTCACGGGACAGGTCGCCAAGGAGGTGGCGGGCCCGGCGGTGGCGCTCTCGTTCGTCGTCGCGGGCATCGTCTGCGGCCTGGCGGCCCTGTGCTACGCCGAGTTCGCCTCCACGATCCCGGTCGCCGGCTCGGCCTACACCTTCGCCTTCGCCACCCTGGGCGAGTTCCCCGCCTGGGTGATCGGCTGGGACCTGACCCTGGAGCTGGCGCTGGCCGCGGCCGTGGTGGCGGTCGGCTGGTCGGGCTACTTCGCCTCGATGCTGGCGTCCGTCGGCATCCATCTGCCCGCCTCGATCGCGGGCGAGAACCCCGTCGTGAACGTCCCCGCCATCCTCATCGTCCTCCTCCTCACCGTGATCCTGGTGATCGGGATCAAGGTCTCCTCGCGGGTCAACCTCATCCTGGTGATCACGAAGATCACGGTCGTGCTGCTGGTGATCGTGGCCGGGCTGTTCTTCGTCAAGGGGGCCAACTACACGCCGTTCATCCCCGAGGCCGTGTCCACGCCGCGGGTGGAAGGGCTGAAGGCGCCGCTGATCCAGGTGCTGTTCGGCGTCACGCCGGTCGCCTTCGGCGTGATGGGCGTCTTCTCCGCCGCGGCGATCGTGTTCTTCGCGTTCATCGGCTTCGACATCGTGGCCACCGCCGCCGAGGAGACCATCCACCCGCAGCGCGACGTGCCGCGCGGCATCCTCGGCTCGCTGGCCATCTGCACGGCCCTGTACGTGGCCGTCTCGCTCGTCGTGGTCGGCATGCAGCGCTACGACCGGCTCAGCACCTCGGCGCCGCTGTCCGACGCGTTCACCTCGGTCGGCTACGGCTGGCTGGCCACGATCATCAGCGTCGGAGCCATCGCCGGCCTGACCACCGTGGTGCTCGTGCTGCTGCTCGGCCAGACCCGGGTGCTCTTCGCGATGTGCCGCGACGGGCTGCTGCCGCGCTCGCTGGCCAAGGTCCACCCCCGGTTCGGCACGCCGGCCCGGCTCACGATCATCATCGGCGTGGTGACGATGGCGCTGGCCGGGTTCGTGTCGTTCGGCGAGCTGGCCGAGCTGGTGAACATCGGCACGCTCTTCGCGTTCGTGGTGGTCTCGATCGGGGTGGTCATTCTCCGGCGCACCCGGCCCGACCTGCCGAGGGGGTTCCGCGCGCCCTTCGTGCCGGTGCTGCCGGTCCTGTCGGTGCTGGCCTGCCTCTACCTCATGCTCAACCTGCCGGTGCAGACGTGGCTGAGGTTCCTGATCTGGATGATCGTCGGCGTCGTCATCTACTTCGTCTACGGCTATCGCCACAGCAGGACAGTCAAGGTCCGCGTCAAGAGCGGCGGCTGAGGGGGCGGGCGCCCGCCCCCTCGTGGCCGGTCAGAACGAGACGACGGCTCCCAGCGCGGCCTTCATCGTGCAGCCGTTGCCGAAGACCTTGGCCCACTGCACCGTCGCGCCCTGCCACTGGCCGGCCACCACGACGACGTGGGGCTGCAGCTCCTTCGTGCAGATGGCGTCCGGTGTGACGTTGAGCCGCTCGGGGTGCCCGTCGACCTTCTCCAGCAGCCGGCAGGCCGCGCGCGCGTTGGGGTGGGCCCCTCCCGCGGGCCCGCAGTTGAGCCAGACCGTCTTCGTCACGCCGTCCTTGACGGCATCGACGATCTTGAGCTGCGCCTTCGGGTGGGGTGCGGCCACCGCGGGCGACGACGCGCCCACCATGAAGGCTCCGCAGAGCGCGATGGCACCGAATGCTCTCATCATGACTACTCTCCGTTCGTAGAACGGTGCTCAACGCTACGACGGAGGCCGGTGAGGATAAAAGGAGGCCCGCCGGGGGCGGGCCTCCTTCAAAGGATTCAGGCGGGCAGCGAGGCCACGCCGGGCGACAGGAACCGCGGCCGGGCGATGCCCGTCCTGTCCAGGTACGGGGTGATCCCGCCCAGATGGAACGGCCAGCCGGCCCCGAGGATCATGCACAGGTCGATGTCCTGCGGCGCGGCGACCACGCCCTCGTCCAGCATGATGCGGACCTCCCTGGCCAGCGCCGCCAGGACGCGCTCGCGCACCTGCTCGGCGGTGGACGGTGACGTGCCGCCCGAGAAGAGGGCGACCGCCTCCGGGTCGAGTGTGAAGTCGGGCCGGTAGACGCCCGGCTTGCCCGCGGCGACGAGCTTGGCCATGTTCTCCGAGACGCCGAAGCGGTCGGGGAAGGCCTCGTGCAGCGTCTCGGCGACGTGCAGGCCGACGGCCGGGCCGACGAGTTGCAGCAGCGCGAACGGCGACATCGGCAGCCCGAGCCCGTCCAGCGCGTGCTCGGCCACCTCCAGCGGCGTGCCCTCGTCCACGGCCGTCACGACCTCGCCCATGAAGCAGGTCAGCAGCCGGTTGACCACGAACGCCGGGGCGTCCTTGACCAGCACCGACGACTTCTTCAGCGACTTGCCCACGGCGAACGCCGTGGCCAGCGTGGCGTCGTCGGTCGTGGCGCCGCGGATGATCTCCAGCAGCGGCATGACGGCGACCGGGTTGAAGAAGTGGAACCCGACCAGCCGCTCGGGGTGCGCCAGCCCGGCGCCCATCTCGGTCAGGGAGAGCGAGGAGGTGTTCGTGGCCAGCACGCACTCGGCCGAGACCACGGCCTCCACCTCGGCGAACACCTGCTTCTTGACCGCCATGTCCTCGAACACGGCCTCGATCACGAAGTCGGCGTCGGCGAAGGCGTCCTTCGTCAGCGACCCGGTCACCAGGGCCTTGAGCCGGTTGGCCTGGTCGGCCGAGACGCGGCCCTTGCCCAGGAGCTTGTCGACCTCGGCGTGCACGTACCCGACGCCCTTGTCGAGCCGGGCCTGGTCGAGGTCGGTCAGCACGACCGGCACCTCCAGGCGGCGCGCGAACAGCAGCGCCATCTGCGAGGCCATCAGCCCCGCGCCCACCACGCCGACCTTGGTGACCTTGCGGGCCAGCGACCGGTCGGGCGCGCCCGCGGGCCGCTTGGCACGGCGCTGCACCAGGTCGAACGAGTAGAGCCCGGCCCGCAGCTCGTCACCCATCAGCAGGTCGGCCAGCGCCTCGTCCTCGGCCGCGAAGCCCTCGTCGCGGGAGGCCGTGCGGGCCTGGGCGATCAGGTCGAGCGCGCGGTAGGGGGCGGGCGAGGCGCCGCGCAGCTTCATGTCCACCAGGAAGCGCGCGTCGGCGACCGTCTTGTCCCAGTCCTCGTCGTGGGATGGCCGCTCCACGTTCAGCTCGCCCTTGACCACGCGGGCGGCCCAGCGCAGCGACTCCTCCAGGAAGTCGGCGGGCTCGAACATCGCGTCCGCGACGCCCAGCTCGTACGCCTCCTTGCCCTTGACCATGCGGTTCTGCGAGAGCGGGTTCTCGATGACGAGCTTGATCGCCTTCGCCGGGCCGATCAGGCGGGGCAGGAGCTGCGTGCCGCCCCAGCCCGGCACCAGGCCGAGGAAGCACTCCGGCAGCGCCACCGCGGGCACGCCCGAGGAGATGGTCCGGTACGTGCAGTGCAGCGCCACCTCGAGCCCGCCGCCCATCGCGGCGCCGTTCACGAACGCGAACGACGGGATCGCCAGCTCGCCCAGCCTGCGGAACACGTGGTGGCCCAGCGCGCCGATGGCCAGGGCCTCCTCGCGCGTGGACAGCGCGGCCGCGCCCTTGAGGTCGGCGCCGACGGCGAAGATGAACGGCTTGCCCGTCACGCCCACCGCGGCCAGGTCGGTGCGCTCGGCGATCTCCGACAGCGCGCCGTTGAGCGCGAACAGGCCGTTCGGGCCGAACGTGTTGGGCTTGGTGTGGTCGAAGCCGTTGTCCAGCGTGATCAGCGCCATCGTGCCGGCGCCGTAGGGGAGCTGGACGTCGCGCACGAGCGCCTTGGTGACGACTTCGTCGGTGTTGCGCCCGCCCAGCAGCGCGCGCCAGTTCTCGACATTGCTCATGCGAGGTTCTCCCAGATCACAGTGCCGCCCATGCCCATGCCGACGCACATGGTGGTGATGCCGTACCGCACGTCGGGACGCTCGCCGAACTGCCGCGCGAGCTGCGTCATCAGCCGCACGCCCGAGGAGGCGAGCGGGTGCCCGTAGGCGATCGCGCCGCCGTACTGGTTCACGCGGGGATCGTCGTCGGCGATCCCGAAGTGGTCGAGGAACGCCAGCACCTGGACGGCGAACGCCTCGTTGATCTCGAACAGCCCGATGTCGGAGATGTCCAGGCCGGCCAGCCGGAGCGCCCGCTCGGTGGACGGGATCGGTCCGACGCCCATGACCTCGGGGTCCACGCCCGCGAACGCGTAGGAGACGAGCCGCATCTTCGCGCCCAGCCCCAGCTCGTCCGCGACCTCCTTGGCGGCCACGACGCACCCGGTGGCGCCGTCGTTGATGCCGGAGGAGTTGCCCGCCGTGACGTTGCCGTGCGGCCGGAAGGGCGTCTTGAGCGTGCTCAGCCCCTCCACCGTGGTGCCGGGCCGCGGCGCCTCGTCCTCGACCGCCAGGCCCCAGCCTTTCTCGGCCGTCCTGATCGCGGTCGGCACCAGGTCGGGCTGGATCCGGCCGTCGGCGTACGCCTTGGCCGCCCGCTCCTGCGACAGCACCGCGTACGCGTCCGCGCGGCCCTTGGTGATGTGCGGGTAGCGGTCGTGCAGGTTCTCCGCCGTCATGCCCATGACCAGCGCGCTCGGATCGACCAGCTTCTCCGACAGGAAACGCGGGTTGGGATCGACGCCCTCGCCCATCGGGTGGCGGCCCATGTGCTCGACGCCGCCGGCGATGGCCACGTCGTACGCGCCGAACGCGATGCCGCCCGCGACCGTGGTGACCGCGGTCATCGCGCCCGCGCACATGCGGTCGATGGCGTAGCCGGGCACGCTCTTGGGCAGCCCGGCCAGCACCGCCGCGGCCCGGCCGATGGTCAGGCCCTGGTCGCCGATCTGCGTGGTCGCGGCGATGGCGACCTCGTCCACTCGCTCGGGGGGCAGGTTGGGATTGCGCCGGACGAGCTCGCGGATGACGCGGACGACCAGGTCGTCGGCGCGGGTCTCCGCGTACAGCCCTTTCGGTCCTGACCTGCCGAAAGGCGTGCGCACGCCGTCGACGAACACGACGTCACGAGAGGAAGGCACGGATTCGCTCCTCGTTGATAGGGTTCCGTGCCTATGCTACTCGTCAGTAACTACTCCGCAGACGAGGGCGGCGGTCAGCAATGTGTAAACGACCGCCGTGGCCGGCTCCCAGAGATGGGCGCGGGCCCCGACCAGGGCCGCGACCGCCACGGCCGCGCCCGTCCAGAGCGCCGCGCCCTCTCGCCGGCGCGCGCCTCGGCCGGGGTCCCATGGATCGCCAGGTGACCCGCCCGACCGCAGGGCGCGCGCCAGTGTCCCCAACGTGTCGCCTGCCCACCAGAGGACGAACAACACCCCCGTCGCGAGACTCATCAGCGCCAGCGCCTCGGTGGCCCAGCCCAGGGTGTCGGCGAAGCCGTAGAGGGCGGCCTCCCGGAACAGGCGCGGCGCCGTCCAGCCGAGCAGCAGCGTCACCGCCCAGCAGCAGGCCACGGCCAGCCTGCTGAGGGGGCGCACGCGTCCGGTGCGGGGGGCGGCGTACAGCTCGCGCTCCTTGCGGTGGACGTGCCGGGCGTGGGTGCCCCAGACGTACTGGGTGATCGCCTGCGCGGGCACGGCGGCCGCGAAGACCGCCAGCGACAACACGGCCAGCGGCAGCGTCTGCTCCCTCGTCTGCGCCCGGTCGGCGAGCAGCTGGGCGGTGGCCAGCAGCGCGATCGAGGCGGAGAGCGCGACGAAGGCCCGGCGGCGGGCGGTTCTGGCTCTGGCCCGCAGCCCGGCCAGTTCCTGGGCGCCTGGAGGGGGCGCCATCTCGGTCAACAGCATGAATGTCATCATGGCGTCACTCTGTGTGGTGACGCCCCGGATTCCCGTGCTTTGGATGGAGCTCCTCGCCCGGCACGCAACAGTGGCAGCCCCGAGGATTGCCACTTTTATCTGCAAGGCGCGACAGTCCTGGAATCATCGGTAGCTCGGTGAGCTACGCGCCGCCACCTGGCGGTACGCGTTTCTCTTGTGGGGTGGGTGAAGGGGGGCGCGTGAGGCAGAGTCCGGAACACGTGGGGGATGCTCCGCCGCGGCGCAGGAGGCGGCGCGAGCGCGGCCCGCGATGGCGGGTCTCGGTGCTGGGGTGGGTCGGCATCGGGATGACGCTGGTGCTGGTGGTCGTCTCGGTCGGGGCGTACGCGTACTACCGGCACATCGAGAGCGAGATCCCCCGCGAGCCCATCGCCGTCGGCGAGAGCCGCCCGCCGGACACCGGCGCGCTCAACGTCCTGCTCGTCGGCTCCGACTCCCGTGAGGGCGACAACAAGAAGTACGGCCCCCACCTCAAGGAGATCGGCGAGCGCACCGACACGATCATGCTGCTGCACATCTCCCCGAACCGGGACAAGGCCACCATGATCAGCTTCCCGCGTGACTCCATGGTCCTGATCCCCGAGTGCAAGAGCCGTACCGGCGCCCTGATCCCCGGCGGCCTGCGCCAGATCAACGCCGCCTTCAACGACGGCGGCATCAACTGCACGATCAAGACCCTCGAGTCGCTCACCAACATCAGGATCGACCACTTCGTGAAGGTCGACTTCACCGGCTTCAAGGGCATCATCGACGCCATCGGCGGCATCGAGATCTGCCTGCCCAAGGCCGTCAACGACCCCAAGGCGAAGCTGGTGCTCAGCGCGGGCCGGCACGTGGTCAGCGGCGAGCAGGCGCTGGGGTACGTGCGCGCCCGGTACTCGCTGGGCGACGGCAGCGACCTGAGCAGGATCCAGCGCCAGCAGGTCTTCCTCACCAAGGTGCTGCAGGCGGTCACCGACGGCGGCCTGCTCACCGACCCGGTCAAGATGAACTCGTTCCTGCTGGCCGCGACCAAGGCCGTCACGCTGGACGACCAGCTCACCCTCGACCGCATGGTGGACATCGCCCTCAGCGTCAAAGGGCTGACGGCCAAGGAGCTCAAGGGCATCACGGTGCCCACCGAGCCCTACCCGGCGGACAAGAACCGGGTCCAGTTCAGCCAGCCGGCCGCGCGCGACTTCTTCGAGAGCGTGCGCAACGACGTCGAGGTCACCGCGGCTCCCACGCCGGGCAAGTCCGCCGGGCCCAAGGTCGAGAACAAGCAGGTGCGCGTCCAGGTGCTCAACGGCACGGGGGAGCAGGGCAAGGCGCTCAAGGTGGCCGACGAGCTGGCCGCCCAGGGGTTCGTGGTCACGGAGGTCGGCAACGTCGCCGCCACCCCGAAGACCGCGCTCCGGTACGCCAAGAAGGACGCCGCCGACGGACCCGCCTACGGGGACGCGGTGGCCTCGCGGCTGTCGAAGGAGAAGAAGACGCCCGTGGCCGGCAAGGTCAAGCCGATCACCACGCAGCCGTACAAGTCCAAGGCCGGTGTCGAGGTTCCCGGCGGGCCGATCATCCAGGTCGTCATCGGGGCGGACTGGCCCGGCGTGCGCGTCGTGTCGGCGATCCCCGACTCGCTCAAGGACAAGGTCGTCGACTCCACCACCAACCCCTGCCTGTGACTCCTGACTGTGCTCTTGACAGGCCGCCCGGACCCGGTCCGGGTGGCCTGTCGCCCGCCGTGCCCCGTGACGCCGGAGCGTGCCCGCGCGGGTGAACTCCGTGGTCAAAGGGGGTTCTGGAGGGCCGATCGGCTCACCAACAGCGTGCCTGTGATCTCTTAGAGTGACGAATGTTACAGAGAGTGTTTTTAGGGAAACATGTGAAATTTCCGGACAAGTGATGGTCGGGTCTGTTAAGAAGGGCGCGGTCCGAATTCGTACTAGAGAGGTTCATCGTGGCGCGCGACGAGAACGACAGGCCTTATGAGGATGGGCAGGGGAGGTCGTTAAACCCGGATCTGACGGGCGACGTGCTTTCCCCACGGTGGAGCACCGATGACACCGACGAGCAGCCCGCCATCCAGGTCGTCGGCAACGAGACCTACATCCTCCCCCTCGACAAGAGCGAGCCCCAGCTCATCGGGGGCCGTGACCTGCTCGACGACGGCCCGCACGATGTCCTCGGCGGTCAGAGCGGCCCGCACGATGTTCTCGGCGGCCAGAGCGACCCGCTCGACGCGGGCCAGCGCGACGTGTACGGCGACCCGCTCGACGTGGGGGGCCAGCGTGACATGTACGTGGCCGGCGACCCGCTGGACGGCAGCAAGCGCGACCTGTACGCGGCCGGTGACCCGCTCGACGGGAGCCACCGCGACCTGTACGGCGGGGCCAGCGGTCCCCATCGCGTCCTGGACGACAGCGACCTGGGCGGGCCCAGCGGCTCCCACCGCATCGACGACGACAACCCGTATCTCCCGCTCGACCGCAGCTACGACGCCGGGATCGACGACGACCACGACGACGACAAGCCCAAGCGCGGCTTCCTCGGCTCGGGCTGGACGGAGGACTCGGACGACAAGCGCCCGCAGGACAGGCGCTCGGGCGGCCGTTCCGGCGGCGGCAACGGCGGCGAGGGCGGCGAGGTGCGCCGGCGCACCAGGAAGCTGCTGGTGGTCGCGGCCGCGGTCGTGCTGGTCGGCGTGGGCGCCGGCTTCATGCTCACGGGCAACTCCTCCGACGACCCCTGCAAGGGCGGTCAGTGCGCCAGCGCGGGCGAGGTGACGCGCCCCTCGGAGAGCGCGGCCCCCGAGGGCACCACCTCGGAGGAGGAGACTCCCGAGACCGAGGATACGGACACTCCGGAGCCGGCCGAGTCCGAGTCCGATACCCCGACGACCGCGCCCACGCGGGCGGCCCGGCCCACGCGCGAGCCCTCGGCCCGTCCGACGAACACGCGCATCGGCCAGCCGACGACGAAGGCGAGCACCAGGCCCACCCGCGCCCCGCAGAACCAGACGAACGACAACGACGACCGCACGAGCACGACGAACGACACGGACGGCAGGGACAACACGGTGTCGACCAAGGCGCCGGAGTCGAAGTCCACCCAGGCTCCGTCCACGCAGGCGCCGCCGCAGACCCAGGCGCCCGTGCCCGCGCCCACGCCCACCAAGGAGAGCAAGGGAATTCTGGACATCCTGTTCCCCTGGGCCTGAGACGTGCGAGGATGCGGATCCAGGTGCTGATCTGGCAGACTTGGAAACCGCTTTCCGGGGAGGTCTCGTGGTCACGCTTGAGGACGTCGCCAAGCAGGCGGGCGTCTCGCTCGCGACAGCCTCGCGGGTGCTCAACGGCAGCACCCGCCAGGTGGGCGCGACTCTGCGGGCGCGCGTCGAGCAGGCCGCGGACGAGCTGGGCTACCGCGCCAACATCGCCGCCCAGACGCTCGCCCGCGGCGCCAGCAACGTCATCGGCATCGTCGTCCACGACCTGACCGACCCCTACTTCGCGGCCCTGGCCGACGGGGCGATGCGGGCGGCCGCCACCGAGGGCCTGCTGGTCATGGTGGGCACCACGCACCGCGACCCCGAGCAGGAGATCGCCTACGTGGCCACGCTGAACGCCCAGCGCGTGCGGGCGGTGCTGCTGGTCGGCTCGCGCGTCGCCGACCACGCCGTCACGGGGCGCCTGCGCGACGAGCTCGCCCGCTACCAGTCGGGCGGCGGCCGCGCCGCCTGCGTGGGCCAGGACCTCCTCGGCGTCGACACCGTCGCGCCCGCCAACAGGGAGGGCGCGGCCGAGCTGGCCCGCGCGCTGGCCGGGCTCGGGCACACGCGGTTCGCGGTGCTGGCCGGGCCGCCGCACCTGGTGACGGCGGCCGACCGGTGCGCCGGGTTCGCAGGGGCGCTGGAGGAGCTGGGGCTGCCCGCGCCGCACGTCATCCACGGGCCGTTCGACCGCGACGGCGGCTACGCGGCGGCCCAGCAGGTCAAGGACGCGACCTGCGTGTTCGCGGTCAACGACGTGATGGCGGTCGGGGCGCTCGCGGCCTACAGGGAGCGCGGGGTCCGGGTGCCGGAGGACGTCTCGGTGGCCGGGTTCGACGACATCGTGACGCTGCGGGACCACGTGCCCGCGCTGACGACCGTGCGGCTGCCCCTGACGGACATGGGCGCGCGGGCGCTGGAGCTCGCGCTGGGTGAGACGGACGAGGTCGTGGTCGAGCAGGTCGCGGGCGAGGTCGTGCTGCGAGAGAGCGTACGGAGGATGGCGTGAAGCTGGCCGTCAGCACCCTGGGGATGCCCGGTGAGGGGCTGGACAGGGCGATCGGGATCGCGGCCGGAGGCGGCTGCCAGGGCCTCGAGCTGCGCCTGCATCCGGACACCGGGGTCCACGCCGGCCTCGACGCCGCGGAGCGGCGCTCGGTGCGGGAACGGGTCGAGCGGGCGGGCCTGGAGATCGCGGCACTCGCCGGATATGTCAAGGTTTGTGCGCCCGAACCGGACGAACCGCTCATTGAGGCGCTGCTCGCCGACCTCCGGCTCGCCGCCGACCTGGGCGCCCCCGCGGTGCGGGTGTTCCCGGGCGGCGACGATCCCGCCGTCGGCGCCCGCCGGCTCAAGGCGGTCTCCGGTACGGCCTCCGCGCTCGGCGTCCGCGTCCTCGTCGAGACGCACGACCACATGGCCACCGGCGCCGCCGTGGCCGGGCTGCTGGCCGCGGCGGGCTGCCCCGAGTCCACCGGCGCGATCTGGGACCTGCTGCACCCGTGGCGCCACGGCGAGCCCCCGGCCGAAACGCTGGCCGCGCTGGGCCCGTACCTCTCCTACGTCCAGGTCAAGGACGCGGTCTCGGCCGAGGACACCACGCCGGTGCCCATGTGGACGGGCTCGGTGCCCTTGGAGGAGTCGGGCGAGCTGCTGCGCGCGGCCGGTTACGACGGATGGGTGTCGCTGGAGTGGGAGCGCACCTGGTATCCGCAGGTCGCCCCGGTCGAGGAGATCCTCCCGGGCGCGGCTGACTGGGTGCGGCGTTTCGCCCTTTAGATACCTTTCGCCGCTTAGATAGGGGGATGCCCCTATCTAAGCGGAACAAGGTGCTGGTCGTCGGGATGGACGGCCTGCGGTTCGACCGCCTCCAGGCTCTGGGCGCGCCCGTGCTGGGCTCGCTCATGTCCTCCGGCGCGTACGGCACCAGCAAGCTCCCCTACGGCGAGGCGGGAACGCCGCGTACGGAGTCGCCCGGCCAGGTCGTCCCCAAGACCCCCGAGCCGGGCGGTCGCGTCATCGCCTCGCGGACGGACTCGGGTCCCGGCTGGTCGTCGATCGCCACCGGGGTCTGGCCGGACAAACACGGCGTGGTGGACAACGGCTTCGCCAACCCCCGTTTCACGAAATATCCGGACTTCTTGACTCGTGCGAAGCATGCCCGGCCGGAGCTGAGCACCGCCGCGTTCTTCTCCTGGGCGGCGCTGGACGAGCACGGCGCGTTCGGCCCGGCCATCGACCACCGGTTCGTCCTGGACGGCTACGGGTTCGGCTCCTGGGCCGAGGCCGACAAGCAGGTCGCCGCGGCCGCCGAGCGGCACCTGGCGGCGGCCGACCCCGACGCCGTCTTCGTGTATCTGGGCGACACCGACGAGGTGGCCCACGACCTCGGCCCCCATTGCCCCGAGTACTCCGACGCGCTCCAGACCCAGGACGCCTACCTGGGGCAGCTGCTCGACGCGGTCCGGGGACGGTCCTCGTACCTCGACGAGCGATGGACGGTGCTGATCACGACCGACCACGGGCACGTGGACGAGGGCGGCCACGGCGGGACCTCGGACGAGGAGCGCACGGTGTTCGTGATCGCGAACCGGCTGGAGGAGGACCTGGGCGGCCGCTCGCTCGGCGAGCCGCGGCTGGTCGACGTGGGACCGACGGCGCTCGGCGTGCTGGGCGTCGGGGTTGACCCGGCCTGGGACCTGGACGGCGCGGATCTTTTCATCAACCGTTGAATTTCTCTCCCGGAAGAGCCACACTGAATGACAGGAAGCTGAACGGCAGGGGAGCAGACGATGAAGACGGCACTGGCCTTCTCCGAGATCGACGCCGGGATGCTCGCCGAGGTGGGCGGCAAGGCCGCGAACCTCGGCGAGCTGGCCAGGGCCGGCCTTCCCGTCCCGCCGGGATGGGTGCTGACCACGGAGGCGTACCGGCGGGTCGCGGAGGGCCTGGAGACGAGCGGCGACGGGCTCGCCGAGCGGGCCAGGCGGCACCTGCTGGAGGCGCCGGTGCCGGACGACGTGCGCGAGACGATCGTGACGTCCTACGCCGCGCTCGGTGACGACGTGGCCGTGGCGGTGCGCTCGTCCGCCACGGCCGAGGACCTGCCGTTCGCCAGCTTCGCCGGGCAGCAGGACACCTACCTCAACGTCCTCGGCGCCGAGGCGGTGGTCGAGGCCGTACGCCGCTGCTGGGCCTCGCTCTGGACCGACCGCGCGGTCGCCTACCGCGAGTCCAACGGCATCGACCACGCCGCCGTCCGGCTGGCGGTGGTCGTGCAGGAGATGGTGGACGCGCGGGTGGCGGGCGTGATGTTCACCGCCAACCCGGTGACCGGGCGGCGGCGCGAGACCGTCATCGACGCCAACCCCGGGCTCGGCGAGGCCGTCGTCTCCGGCGCCGTGAACCCCGACCGGTTCGTCGCGCACGGCGGCGAGATCCTCGAACGCCACGCCGGCGACAAGCGCCTGACCATCCGTTCCGTGCCCGGCGGCGGCACGGAACGCGTCGAGACCACGCACGACGGTCTCTGCCTGACCGACGACCAGGTGCGCGCGCTGGCCGAGCTGGGCGCCCGCGTCGAGGACCACTACGGCGCACCCCAGGACACCGAGTGGGCCATCGACGGCGACGGCCGGCTCTGGCTCACCCAGGCGAGACCGATCACCACCCTCTACCCGCTGCCCGAGCAGAGCCGGCCGGGCCTGCGGGTGTACTTCTCGGTCAACGTCGTGCAGGGCGTCATGGGGCCGCTCACCCCGATGGGCCTGTCGGCGTTCCGGCTGATCTCCTCCGGGGCGGCGGGGCTGCCCGGCTACGGGCCGGCCGACCCGCGGGACGGCGCGCCGTTCATGACCGTCTCGGGCCAGCGCCTGTGGCTGGACCTGACCACGGCCGTACGCAGCCGCTTCGGCCGCGCGGTCCTGCCGCGCATGCTCGCGCTGGGCGAGGCGCGCACCGTCCCCGTCTTCGAGCGGCTGATGGAGGAGCCGAGGCTCTCGGTGGTGCACACGTCACCCCGCCCGGTCCTGCGCGGCCTGCGCAGGTTCGCCCGCCGCATCCACGCGCCCTCCCGGGTCCTGCTCGCCCTGACGCGGCCGAAGGAGGGCCTCGCGTACGCCGCCCGCCTCGGCGAGCAGCTGGACCGGCGCCTGCGGCTCCCCGAGGCGGCCACCCCCGCCCAGCGCCTGGACCACGCCGAACGCCTGCTCGCCGCCACCTTCCCGGTCATCCTCTCGATCATGCCCATGGTGCTCACCGGCTACGGCCTGTTCGCGCTGGCCTCCAGGCTCTCCGGCGTGCCGATCGCCGACATGCAGGACGTCCTGCGCAGCGTCCCGCACAACCCGACCACGGAGATGGACCTGGAGCTGTGGCACCTGGCCACCCGCATCGAGCCGGAGCCGTTCAGGAAGGAGCCGGTGGCCGAGCTGGTCCGCCTCTTCGAGGCCGGGAAGCTCCCGCCGGTCGCCCAGCGCGAGATCACCGCGTTCCTGGACGAGTACGGCCACCGCGGCGTCGCCGAGATCGACCTGGGTGTGCCCCGCTGGTCGGAGGAGCCCGCGCACATCCTCGGCGTGCTGGCCAACTACCTGCGGATGGACGGCGGCGCCGACCTCGCCCCCTCCGCTCTGTTCGCCAAGGGGGCCGAGGCGGCGCGCTCCGCCATCGCCCACGTGGCGTCCGAGGCCCGCCGCAAGGGCCGCTGGCGGGCCGCCGTCGTGCGTTTCGGGCTCCGGCGGACCAGGGAGTTCGCGGGGCTGCGCGAGCTGCCCAAGTTCTACCTGGTCAAGACCCTCGCCGGGGTGCGGCGGAGCATGCTCGCGGTGGGGGAGCACCTGGTGGGCCTCGGCGTCCTGGACTCGGCGCGGGACGTGTACTTCCTCGGCTTCGACGAGGCCAGGGCCGCCCTGGACGGGGGCGACCTGCGCGCGGTCGTGGCGGAGCGGCGGGAGACGTACGAGCGGGAGTCGCGCCGCAGGCACGTCCCGAGGATCCTGCTGTCCGACGGCACCGAGCCCGAGGCGCTCGCGACCAGCGCCGTGGAAGGCGCGCTGACGGGCACCGCCGCCTCGGCCGGCACCGTCAAGGGCGTGGCCAGAGTGGTGCTCGACCCCATCGGCGCGCACCTGGAGCCCGGCGAGATCCTGGTCTGCCCCTCGACCGATCCCGGCTGGACGCCGCTGTTCCTGACGGCGGGCGGGCTGGTGATGGAGATGGGCGGCGCGATGTCGCACGGCGCCGTGGTGGCCAGGGAGTACGGCATCCCGGCCGTCGTCGGCGTCCCCGACGCCACCCACCGCATCACGACGGGGCAGGAGATCGAAGTGAACGGCGCCGCGGGGACCGTGACGCTATCGTGATCAAATGTCCGAGACCTACTGGAATCACAACGTTCATTACCAGAGGCTCGTCCTGAAGCTCGTTCCCGAGGACTGCGCGCACGCGCTCGACGTCGGATGCGGTGACGGACTGCTGGCGGGCAAGCTCGCGGCCCGCGTCCCCTACGTGACCGGCGTCGACCGCTCCGCCGCGGCGATCGCCATGGCCCGCGAGCGCCGCCCCGGCAACGTCTCCTTCATGGAGGGCGACTACCTCGACGGCCGGCTCCCCGAGGGCAAGTACGACCTCGTCACCGCCGTCGCGGTCGTCCACCACGCGGACTTCGGCGAGGCCATGGACATGCTGGTGCGGCTGCTGGCGCCGGGCGGCCGACTGGTGATCGTCGGCAACGCCAGGGACCGCACGCTCCTGGACGGGATCGTCCGGCTCTCGGGCCAGGCGGTCTCGCACGTGCTCAAGCTGTTCCACGGTGGCAAGCGCGGTCCCGGCGTGCCGGCCATGGACCCCGTCATGTCGTGGGGCGAGGTGGGGCGGGCGGCCCGCCGGCTGCTGCCCGGCTGCCGCTTCCGCCGCCTCCTCCTGCGGCGCTACCTGCTGGTCTGGGACAGGCCGAGGTAGCGCCGGACGTCACCGTACGGGGAGCACCACGTCCTCGTACCGGGCCTTCATCGTGGCCACCACCTCGTCGGGGTCGGCGGCCCAGACGTCGGCGTTGAAGATCTCCACCTCGACGTCGCCCGCGTAACCGGCGTCCAGGACGGCCTGCGTGATCGGCCGGAAGTCGATCACGCCGTCGCCCATCATGCCCCGCCCGAGCAGGATGTCCTGCGGCAGCGGGTGCAGGTAGTCGCACACCTGGTAGGAGGCGATCCTGCGGCCGGCCCGCGCGATGTCCTCGAACACCCTCGGGTCCCACCACACGTGGAACGTGTCGACCACCACGCCGACCTGCTCCTCCGGGTGGGCCAGGCTCAGGTCCAGCGCCTGGCCCAGGGTGGACAGGACGGCGCGGTCGGGGCAGTAGATCGGGTGCAGCGGCTCCAGGGCCAGCTTGACCCCGCGCTCCCCGGCGTACGGGGCCAGCTCGGCCAGTGCCTCCGCCACGCGCTCGCGCGCCCCGGCCACGTCCCGCGAGAACCCGCTCGGGGGCAGGGCCTCGCCCGGCTTCACCCCGGGCAGGCCGCCGACCACCATCACCAGGCAGGCCGCCGACAGCTCGGCCGCCTCGTCGATGGCCCGCCGGTTGTCGTCCAGCGCCTGCGCGAAGGCCCGCCGGCCCTCCTCGCCGGGCAGCCCGCCCGCCGTGAGGAAGCCGCCCCGGCACAGCGAGGACACCCGCAGGCCGGCCTCGCGCACCAGCTTCACGCTCTCCGCGAGGCCCTGCTCGGCGACCTTCTCCCGCCACAGCCCGACCGCCTCCAGGCCGTGCCGCACGCACCCGTCCACGGCCTCGGCCACGGACCACCGCCGGGTCGTCCACTGGTTCAGTGCGAGGCTCACAGGCCGTTCACCGCCAGCAGCGCCTTCATCCGGCCCACGGCCAGCTCCTGGTCGGACAGGAGCCCGGCCTGGTCGGCGAGGCGGAACACCTCAGCCAGGTGCCGCAGCGAGCGGGCCGACTGGGCGCCGTTCACCATGGCGAACGCGTCCTGGTGGCCGTTCAGCCAGGCCAGGAAGACGATGCCGGTCTTGTAGTTGTACGTCGGCGTCTCGAAGATCTTCCTGGACAGGGGGACGGTCGGGGCGAAGATCTCGTCGTAGCGGGCGAGCTGCCGGGCGGCCTCGTCCGCGTCCTGCGCCGCCTCGGCCGCGTCCAGGGCCTGCAGCGCCGCCGTCGCCGCCGGGGCGATGGCGTCGAAGATGCCCAGCAGCGCGTGCGAGCCCGACTTGATCAGCGACGGGTAGTTGAAGTCGTCCCCCGTGTAGAGCCGGACGCCCTCGGGGAGCGCGGCGCGCAGCCCCACCTCATGCTCCTCGTCCAGCAGCGACACCTTGACGCCGTCCACCATCGCGGCGTGCGCGTGGATCAGCTCCAGGAACGACTCGGTGGCCGCCGCCACGTCGCCCGAACCCCAGTAGCCGGCCAGCTGCGGGTCGAACATCTCGCCCAGCCAGTGCAGGATCACCGGCCGTTCCGCCAGGCCGAACAGCTTGCCGTACACCTGGTGGTAGTCCTGCGGACCCGCCGCCACCCTGGCGAGCTGGCGGGAGGCCATGACGATCACCCCGGCGCCGGCCGACTGGACGGTCTCGATCTGCTCGGCGTACGCGGCCGTGATCGTGTTGAGGTCGGCGGCCTGGGGCGCGTGGTCGGTGCCCGCGCCGCAGGCGACCAGCGTCGCCGGGTCGCCGTACGAGCGGGCCTCGGCGGCGCTGCGCCGGATGAGCTCCTTGGTCGCCGCCCAGTCCAGGCCCATGTTGCGCTGGGCGGTGTCCATGGCGTCCGCGACGCGCAGGCCGTGCGTCCACAGGTGGCGGCGGAAGCGCAGGGTCGCGTCCCAGTCGACGGCGGCGGGGGAGCCGGGCGTGTTGTCGCCGAGCGGGTCGGCCACCACGTGCGCGGCCGCGTACACGACGCGGCTGGCGGGCGGGCCGCCGGGCACCTCCCATGTGACGGGCTCGCGCAGGGTGTAGGCGCCGATCCCGGGCAGGTCGATCGTCGTCACAGCTGCGGCACCTCGATCCTGCGGCCCTCGGCGGACGAACGCAGCCCCAGCTCGGCGAGCTGCACGCCGCGGGCGCCGGAGGCGAAGTCGTTCGGGAAGGGCGCGTCCTCCAGCACGTGCTTGATGAACGCCTCCCACTGCACCTTGAACCCGTTGTCGAACTCCGCGTTGTCCGGCACCTCCTGCCAGCCGTCGCGGAAGCGGGCGGTGGCGGGCAGATCGGGGTTCCAGACGGGCTTGGGGGTGGCGGAGCGGTGCTGCACGCGGCAGTTGCGCAGGCCGGCCACGGCGCTGCCGTGCGTGCCGTCCACCTGGAACTCGACCAGCTCGTCGCGGTTCACGCGAACGGTCCAGGAGGAGTTGATCTGGGCGACGATGCCGCCTTCGAGCTCGAAGATCCCGTACGCGGCGTCGTCCGCGGTGGCCTGGTACGTGTTGCCCTGCTCGTCCACCCGGGCGGGGACATGGGTCACGGCGCGGGCGTAGACGGACTGGACGCGGCCGAACAGGTTCTCCATCACGTAGTGCCAGTGCGGGAACATGTCGAGCACGATGCCGCCGCCGTCCTCGGCCCGGTAGTTCCACGACGGGCGCTGCGCCTCCTGCCAGTCACCCTCGAACACCCAGTAGCCGAACTCCCCGCGCACCGACAGGATCCGGCCGAAGAAACCGCCGTCGATCAGCCGCTTCAGCTTGAGCAGGCCGGGCAGGAACAGCTTGTCCTGCACGACGCCGTTCTTGACCCCCTTGGCCGTGGCGGCCTCGGCCAGCGCCATCGCCTCCTGCGTCGACTCGGCGGTGGGCTTCTCGGCGTAGATGTGCTTGCCCGCCTCGATGGCCTTCAAGACGGCCTTGACGCGGGCGCTGGTGACCTGGGCGTCGAAGTAGATCAGGTTGTCGTCGTCGGCGAGGGCGGAGTCGAGCTCCGTAGTGAAATCCGAAATCCCATGCTTCGCCGCGATATCTGCCAATTTATCGGCATTTCTGCCGACAAGTACTGGCTTGATCTTCACCCTGCCGCCGTCCGAGAGCGTGACCCCGCCCTGCTCGTTGATGGCCAGGACGGAGCGGACCAGGTGCTGACGGTAGCCCATCCGCCCGGTGACGCCGTTCATCACGACGCCGATGGTGCGCACGCTCATTGAGGATCCCTTCAGGACAAACATGGGGAAAGCGCTTTCCCGAACCGTACGGCTGCCCCACCAACCCCGTCAAGTAGCCCCAACCCCCACACACCCGAAAACCCACCCCCCGAGCCCGACACCCGGACCCGCAAGGACGCTCGGGCACGGGTCGTTCGGGCGTGGTGCCCGGCGGCGCAAGGGCATTCGGGCGCGGGTCGTTCGGGCGTGGTGCCCGGGCCCGGTGCCCGCCCCGGCGCTCAG